>JAAYZP010000063.1 GCA_012514785.1 Propionibacterium sp.
AATACTCCTCGTACTCCTGCGTGGAGAGCTGCACGGGCACGATCGTGTACCCGTCGTGGTCGAATCCATCGATCTTCTCATCGGGTGCGCCGTGCCAGCCCACCCACGCGCCGCCCTTGGCGCGCATGACGGGTTCGAGGGCGGTCACCAGGCCGCCGGGGGATGTGCGCCAGCTGACGGCACCGTCGTCGTCGGTCGTACGGTCTACGGGAAGTCGGTTGGCGACCACTACGAATGAAGCACTCACTTGATCCTCCTGGGATTGGTTACACCTTACCGAAGGAAGTTTCATGGCAGGCTGGTGGCATGGATGCCATGCTTGCAAGATCTGCCCACGCCGAGGGATTCATCGCTGCTGCCGGGGACAACCCGGACTCGACGCTCGTCGCCCTCGACTTCGACGGAACACTGTCGGAGATGGTCGAGGACCCCGAGCAGGCGTTCATACACCCCGAGGCGAGGCGTGCACTCGCGGAGCTCATCGGCAGGGTGGGTCACGTCGCGATCATCACGGGCAGGCCCGTCGACCAGGTCCGCCGGCTCGGCTACCTCAACGACGACCTGCTGCAGAAGCTGATCGTGCTCGGCCAGTACGGTGCCGAACGGCTCGACAGCGACGGCCGGCGGGTGCCGGATGCCGCCCCGAGTGTGCGCCGGGCCATCGAGGAGCTCCAGCCGTTGGCCGACGAGTACCCGGGGCTGTTCATCGAGGACAAACAGCACGCCGTCGGCGTCCACACGCGCCGTGCGCCCAAGGGCACGCTGGCCAAGGTGGAGTCGACGGTCGTGGCGGTGGCGCAGCGGCTCGGGCTCGAGGTGGAGCCGGGCAAGGAAGTCCTCGAGCTGCGCGCACACCGCGTCTCCAAGGGCGAGGCCCTGCGCGGCCTAATGCGGGAGACGGCGGCCGAGGCGGTGGCGATGGTCGGCGACGACCTCGGCGACATCTCGGCGTTCGACGTCATCAAGGAGCACCAGGCCAGCGGCAAGCCGGGTCTCGTCGTCGTGTCGGGGTCCGAGGAGCGGCCCGAACTCACCGAGATGGCGGACATGCTGTGCGGAGGGCCCGCGGGCGTGGCCGTGTGGATGGACTCCGTCGGGGTCAACCCCGCCTGATCACCTTGGCGGGGTTGCCGACGACGACCGCGCCGGCAGGCACGTCCTTGGTGACCACGGCCCCGGCGCCGACGACCGCGTCGTCGCCGACCAGCACGCCGGTCAGCACGATCGCTCCGCCGCCGATCCACACGTTCTGCCCGATGGTGATCGGGTCGGCCGCCTCGAGCTTCGCCCGCCGCGCTTCGGCGCCCAGCGGGTGCACGGGGGTGAGGAGCTGGACGTTCGGCCCGATCAGGGTGTCGTCACCGATGCGGATGTCGACGACGTCGAGCGCCACGAGCCCGAAGTTGATGTAGACGCGTTCGCCGAGGTGCAGATTCTTACCGTAATCCACCATGATCGGCGGTCGGACGACGGCGTCCTCACCGACGGTGCCCAGCAACTCGCGCAGGATGCCCGGGGCGTCGTCGGGATCGTCGACGAACGCCCGCTGGTAGCGGCTGGCCAGATGTTGGGCCGACTCCATGAGCTCCTGCAGTTCGGCGTCGTCGCCGAGGTACCAGTCGCCCTCGCGCATGCGTTGACGGTGGCTGCGGCCGTCGTCGTCGAGGGTCGCGCTAGGATTCGGTTCGCGTGGCATACCCATCACCCTAGTCGGAGAGTTAGACTGCTCTAATCGGCTTCGGGGGGCGTTAGCTCAGCCGGTTAGAGCAAGGGACTCATAATCCCTGGGTCGCGGGTTCGAGCCCCGCACGCCCCACCAGCAATGCGCAGCGACGCCAAATACGAGGCACCTGCCGCGAGTGCTCCGACGTCGACGCACAGATTGCTCAGTGCCCGAGCCAGCGGCAACAGCCGATCAACTGCCCCGCAGCTCGCGCAGCGCAGCCGGGTCCGTGATGGCGATCCAGCGTCGCCCGGAATCGATGATGCCGGCCTTCTTCCAGGCGCTGAGCTGACGGCTCACCGACTCGGTGGCGGCACCCGCCATCGCGGCCAGGTCGTCCCGGCCGATCGGGATCTGCAGCAGGATCCCGTCCTCCCACCGACGGCCCACCTTCGCTCCCAGCCCGAGCAGCACCGCGGCCAGGCGCTGCTGGAGCGCCGCGCCGGAGAGCAGGTGCACGGAGGTCTGGGCCTTCGCCAGGCGGTCGCCCAACACCTTGACCGTCGCGAGCGCCACGTCGGGGTAGTCGCGCATCACCTTGGCGTAGTCGGCGGCGTCCAGCATCAGGATGCACCCGTCGGTCATGCCCCACGCGTTCTCGACGTAGGACTCGAAGCCGAGTTCGGGGATCGCGCCGAAGAAGTCGCCGGGCGTGCGCACGTCGAGCAACGTCTGCCGGCCTTCGGCCGAATCGCGCGTGATCTTCACGATGCCGTGCGCGACGAAGTACATCCGCTCGGCCGGCTGGCCCCGCAGGTAGATGGCCTCGTCCTCGAGCATCCCGTGTGCGCCGCAGCGTTCCTCCACCTCAGCCACCTGCGCGGCCGTCAGCCCGCGGAACATCGGCGCGCGGGCGATCGCCGCCTGCCGCACGTCCAGCGAACATTCGTGCACCTCGATCACGGGAAGCTGCACCGGAACCGTGCGTCGCTCAGTCATCGCATGCCCCTTTCAGAGGCGACGATTCACCGTCGGCTCTCCGCCGCCCTCGGTGCCCTCGTCGTCGGGTTCCCCCATCGTAGGCGTGAACTCGTCATCCGGTGGCGCACCCCCGCCCTCCGTCGGGGTGCCCTCCTGGGGGGAGCCGCTCCCGCCCTCGCCGCTGCCGGTGGCCTCGCTGGGGACCGGCGGCGGGGGAGAGACGAGCGGGGCATTCTGGAACGCGAGGATCGCCAGCAGGAGCCCGAGCGCCGCCAGAAGCAACATGATCAGCCACGACACGAACACCGAGATCCAGCCCGCGCGATCCCGGCGCCCCGGCCAGCTGAGCGGCCACAGCCGCGTGGTCCCGGCTTTCGTGCGGTCGATCCAGTGCAGCTTGTAGTCCGGGCCGGCCGGCCGGCTCAGCGGCGCCGCCGTCTGGAGGTCGACCGCGTGGAACACCCGCGTGGCCTCGCCGACGGCACGCTCGCTGCCGTCGAACGCCAGCGCCACCCAGGGGGCTCGGGGCGGCAGGTGCTGCAGGCTGGGGTCGTCGTCCTCGGGCCGGAATCGCACCTTCATCCGGCCCTCGTCCTGGTCCTGCCCACCCCGGGCGACGACGGTGTCGATGTGCATCGCGTTGACTTCGCCCGAGAAGCGGGAGCGGGCCGCCGGGTCCGCCGCGGCGCCGTCGTTCAGCAGCAGCAGGAGGACCGAGTCGCCGCCCTCCTCGTGCGCCGTGTAGGCGACGCCTGCAGGGGTGCCGACCACGCGCGAGTCCAGCCAGAAATCGCCGACGCGGCTGGGGTCGTCGGCGCCGAGCGGCTGGTGGCCGCGGAACTGGCCGGGGGCGAAGTCCTCCGGGGACGGCGACGCGACGGCGCCCGCGTCCGGGGCGTCGGGGTCGTACGCATCAGCGACCTCGTCGTACGGGTCGTCGTCGGCCTGAGTCATCGAACCAATCTCACCACACTTCCCCAAGCAACCGGGTCTCGAAGGCCCGCGCGCGAGCAGGGCACTCGATTGGCCGGGGCGGTATCGTGGCCCCAGTGAGCTATCTGCAAAGGGAGATCTTCGCGTGAGCACGATGCCAACCGAGCCGAGCGCTCTGCCCCAGACCGTCGGCGAAGCGGCCAAGCTGCTCGGCGTCGCGATCAGCCAGGTGCAGCGCGTCATCGTCGGCCAGGAACACATGGTCCAGCAGCTCATGGTGTCGCTGCTCGCGAAGGGCCACTGTCTGCTGGAGGGCGTGCCCGGCGTCGCGAAGACGCTGGCCGTGCGCAGCTTCGCGGATGTCGTCGGCGGCGACTTCGCGCGCGTCCAGTTCACCCCCGACCTCGTGCCCTCCGACATCGTCGGCACCCGGATCTACTCCGCCAAGTCGGAGACGTTCGAGACCGAGCTGGGCCCGGTGTTCGTCAACTTCGTGTTGGCCGACGAGATCAACCGCGCCCCGGCGAAGGTCCAGTCGGCGATGCTCGAGCTCATGGCCGAGAAGCAGGTCTCCCTCGGCGGCCGCACGTACCCGGCGCCGAAGCCGTTCATCGTGATCGCTACCCAGAACCCCATCGAATCCGAGGGCGTCTACCCACTGCCCGAGGCCCAGCGCGACCGCTTCCTGCTCAAGGTCGACGTGCCCTACCCGCGCGGCAACGAGGAGCTGGAGATCCTGCGTCGGATGTCCGTCTCCGCCCCCACCGCCGATCGCGTGCTGAACCCCGAGGTCGTCCGGCACCTGCAGGACATGGCGTCGAACGTGTTCGTGCACAACCTCGTCGCCGAGTACATCGTGCGCCTCGTGCTCGCCACCCGCGAACCCACGGACTTCGGCATGCCCGACCTCGAGAACGTCATCCAGATCGGCTGCTCGCCGCGCGCCACGCTCGGCCTCGTCTCGGCCTCCCGCGCGCTGGCGCTGATCAACGGCCGCGACTACGTGCTGCCCACCGACGTGCAGGCCGTCGCCAAGGACGTCATGACCCACCGCCTCGTTCTCGGCTTCGACGCGGTGGCGGACAACGTCGACCCGCTCGACGTCGTCGACCGCATCCTCGCGATGGTGCCCGCTCCCACGCCCGTGTGGAGCGACCAGCAGCGCGCCCAGGCACGCCAGCAGCACGCCCACGAGCCTGGGCGCGCCTGAGCGCCGTGGCGCACCCCCAGTTCCAGGCACCCGACGATGCGGGCGCGGCCCGGTCGGTACTGCAGGTGCCGACCGGTCCGACGATCCCGCTCAACCGGCTGGCGCCCGAGGCGGCGCTGAGACGACTGGAGCTCACCATCGTCCGGCGCCTCGAAGGCTTCCTGCAGGGCGACCACCTGGGTCTCCTGCCGGGGCCGGGCACCGACACGAACGACGCGCACCTCTACCAGCCCGGCCAGGACGACGTGCGCAAGATGGACTGGGCCGTCACGGCACGCACCACGGTGCCGCACGTGCGCGACACCATGGCCGACCGGGAGCTGGAGATCTGGGGCCTGCTCGACCTCACGCCGTCGATGAACTGGGGCACCGCCGGCATCACCAAGCGCGACCTCGGCATCGCGGCCATCGCCACCATCGGGTTCCTCAGCCAGCGCATGGGGGACCGCTTCGGCGGCATGATGATGAAGCCCGACCAGGTGCGCCGGATCCCGGCGCGCAGCGGGCGCAACGCGCTGTACGGTCTGCTGCGCAAGATGCTCGAGGAACCCATCGTGCAGGACAACGTCGAGGCGAAGTTCGAGCTCGGCGAGGGCATCGAGCAGTTGGCCAGGATGCAGCGTCGCCGCGGCATGCGCGTCGTGGTCTCCGATTTCCTCACCCCCGGCGAGGCCGAGCTCGATCCCGAGGTGCCGCCGCCGTGGGAGCGTGCCGTGCGGCGCCTCGCCGTGCGCAACCAGGTGCTGTGTATCGAGGTGCTCGACGCGGCCGAGGTGGAGTTCCCCGACGTCGGCGAGATGCTGATCCGCGACCCCGAGACCAACTTCTCCCGCTACATCAACACCTCCGACGACGCGGCCCGCGCCCGCATGGATGCGGCCACCCGGGCCCAGCGCGACCGCGTGCAGGTGGCGATCCGACGCGCCGGCGCCGGCCACATCCGGCTGCGTACCGACCGCGACTGGGTCACCGACATCGCCCGCTTCGTCCTCAACTATCGCCGCACCGCAGCGGTGCTGCACAAGCCGCCGCAGGGGGTGAGCAAGTAGGTGTTCGATTGGGTTCCCGACTTCCTCTCCCCGGACCGGCTCTGGGTGCTGCTCGCGTTGCCGTTGCTGGCCATCCTGTACCTGGTGCTGCTGCGCCTGAAGAAGAGGGTGTCGCTGCGCTTCACCAATACCGGCGTGCTCGGCCGCGTCGTCGGGGGCCAGCGGCGCTGGACGCGCCACGTCGCCGTCGCGATGTCGCTGTGCTCGCTGGTCGCGCTGGGGCTCGCCTGGGCGCAGCCCCTCGGCACCGAGCTGGAGCGGCGGGAGCGGGCCACGGTGGTGATGGTGGTGGACACATCGCAGTCGATGCAGGCCACCGACGTCGACCCCAACCGCCTCGACGCCGCCAAGGCCGAGGCGCAGGCGTTCATCAACGACCTGCCCGACAGCTACAACGTCGCCCTCGTCTCGCTGAGCGGCGCCCCCGCGGTGCGGATGCCGCCGTCGACGGACCGGGGCGCCCTGGGCCGTGCGCTGCAGGCGCTGGAGCTTGAGGACGGCACCGCGATCGGCGGGGCCATCGACGAGGCCCTGGGCGCGGTCGCGCTGGCGCCGGCGGGCGACGACGGCGAGGAGCCGGCCCCGGCGATGGTCGTCCTGCTGTCCGACGGCACGAACACCGACGGCGAGGACCCGGCCGCGGCGGCGCGACGGGCGGCCGAGCAGGAGGTGCCGATCTTCACGATCGCCTACGGCACGGAGAACGGCTACGTGGACATCGACGGCAACCGTGAGAGCGTCGCCCCAGACCTCGAGACGCTGCAGAACATCGCCGAGATCACCGACGCTCGCGCGGTCACGGCGGACAGCGCCGAGTCGCTGCGGAGCGCCTACGAGGAGCTGGAATCCACGTTCGGCTACGAAGAGGTGCACAAACCCATCACGGCCCAGTACGCGTTCGCGGCCCTCGGGTTCGCGATCGTCGCTGCGCTCGGCGCCGTCATGATGGCTGCGAGGTGGCCGAAGTGAACGCGCTCGAATTCGTGTACCCGGCCCGGCTGTGGGCGCTGCTCATCATCCTCGGGATCGCCGCGATCTACCTCGTGCTCAGCTCCCGGACGCAGTCGAAGCGTCGACGCCCCGCCAACCGGCTCAGCCAGGTGGTGCCCAAGGACGCCGCCTGGAAGCGCCACGGCGCCGTGCTGCTGGCGCTCCTCAGCATCGCCTCCCTCGTGGTGGCGTGGGCCGTGCCGCAGGGCTACGCGAGCCAGCCGCGGGAACGCGCGACGGTGGTGGTGGCGATCGACATCTCGTGGTCCATGGAGTCGGCGGACATCGCGCCGAGCCGGATCGACGTCGCGAAGGACTCCGCGAAGCAGTTCATCGACACGCTGCCGCCGGGCTTCAACGTCGCGGTGGTCGCGTTCGCGGGCACGTCGCAGCTGGTGGTGCCGCCGACGGTGGACCGCGGTGCCGCGGAGCGGGCGATCGACGCCCTGAGCCTCGCGCCGTCGACGGCGATCGGCGAGGGCATCTACTCGGCGCTGGATTCGCTGGCGCTCGTCCCGCCCGACCCGGACGACCCGGAGGTCGGCGCCCCCGCCGTCGTGGTGCTGCTCTCCGACGGCGCGACGAACATGGGCCGCAGCTCCGCCGGTGCCGCCGAGGTGGCCGCGGAGCGGGGGGTTCCCGTGCACACGATCGCGTACGGCACGGACTCCGGCTACGTCGTCGACGACGCGGGCCGCCGCCAGCGGGTGCCCGTCGATCACTACGAGCTGAACGAAATCGCCCAGCTCTCGGGCGGGACGAAGTATGCTGCTGAGTCGGCGGGGCAGTTGCACGAGACGTACGACGCCATCAGCCAATCGGTCGGATACGAGCGGGTCCCCACGGAATTGACCGACCGGTACGCCGGACTCGCCTTGATCTTCGCGGTGTTGGCCGCGTTGGGAGTGATTTCACTTGGAGCGAGATGGCCGTGATTGAATCCTTGGCTGCGGTGCGTGAGCGCATCGCCGCTGCGGCGCAGAAGGTGGGCCGCGACCCGTCCGAAATCAGTGTGCTGCCGGTGTCGAAGTTCCACTCGGTGGACGCGATGCGGGAGCTGATGGAGGCCGGGATCACGCTGTTCGGCGAGAACCGGCTGCAGGAGCTCGCCGACAAGCGCAAGCAACTGCCCGAGGCCCGGTTCGCGATGATCGGACACGTCCAGCGCAACAAGGTGCGCCTGGTGGTCGACCACGTCGCCGAGCTGCACTCCCTGTCGTCGGTGCGGCTCGCAGCCGCGTTGCACCATCGGCTCCTCGACGAGGGCCGTCGCCTGCCCGTTCTGATCCAGATCAACACCTCCGATGAGCCGCAGAAGTCCGGCATCGCGCCGCAGGATGCCGTGGGCTTCGCCCGGTCGATTCAGGACTACAGCGGCCTCTACGTCCAGGGGCTGATGACGATGGCGGTGCAGTCGCCCGACCCCGACGAGGTCGCCTCCTGCTTCGTGCGGCTGCGCGAGGTCCAGGCCGATCTGCGGGACCAGGTGCCCGACCTGCACTGGGACGAACTGAGCATGGGGATGTCCGGGGACTTCGAGCTGGCGATCGAGCACGGCGCGACGATGGTGCGCATCGGCACCGCGCTCTTCGGCCCCCGCCCGACGACTGACGGCTAAGGGTGTCGCGTGGGCTGCCTTCTTTGATGGT
>JAAYZP010000489.1 GCA_012514785.1 Propionibacterium sp.
ACGAACTCCGCGAACTCGCCGTCGGCGCCCACAAGCACTGATTCGCCCGCATTACTCACGGAAGTTGAACCGTAGTCGGTTCAACTTCCGGGAGTAATCAGCGGTCGGGGTTGCCGCGCAAGTAGCGCTCGAAGTCGGCGGCGATGCGGTCGCCGGAGATCTCCTCGACCACCTCCTGGTCGCGCGCCTCCTCCAACTGCTCGATGTAGTGCTCGATGTCCGGGTCCTGGCCCGCCAACTCGTCGACGGCGCCCACCCACTCCTGCGCCTGCTCCATCAGGTCGCCGCGGTCCAGCGTGATGTCCAGCGCGTTCTCCAACCGCTCGATCAGCTGCAGCTGCGCCTTCGGGTTCGGCGGGTTGGCGACGTAGTGCGGCACCGAGACCCAGAGCGACGCCGTCGGCAGATCCGCCTGGGAGAGCGCCTGCGTCAGCACGCCGACGATGCCCGTGGGGCCTGTGTAGTCGGAGGTCTCGAAGCCCAGGCGCTCCTTCAGGGAGTCGCTGTTGGCGTAGAGCCCCGTCGGGAAGGGGCGGGAGTGCGGGGTGTCCGACAGCATCGCGCCCACGGCCACCACGATGCCGGGGTTGAACTCGCGCAGCCGCTCGGCCATCAGCGCGCAGAAGCTGCGCCAGCGCAGGTTGGGCTCCGCCCCGAGCACGACGATGATGTCCCGCTCGGGGTGGCGCACGCGTCGGAGACGGATGCCGGGCCACTGGATCCAGGCGCCGTCGGCCTCCTTGCGGAGCACGGGGCGCGTGGCCTGGAAGTCGAAGAAGTTCTCGTCGTCGATGGGCTCGATCTCGTCGCCCGGATGCGCCTCGATGATCCGCTCGGCGAGGTCGCTGGCCGCGTTGGCCGCGTCGTTCCAGCCACTGAAGGCGATCACGACGGCGGGGTCGCGGAGATCGGAGAGTGGTTCGAACTGCATTGATCCAGCCTAGCGCGGCCGTCCACAGGCGTCGCTCCCGAACGAGCTGTTCCGCGCGGAGCGTTAGGGTGGCCCGCATGGTTACAAGGATTCAGGACGTTCTCGGCAAGCAGGTACTCATCGCGGATGGCGCGATGGGCACGATGCTGCAGTCCTACACGGACCTCACCCTCGACGGTGACTTCCAGGGACTCGAGGGCTGCAACGAAATCCTCAACGCCACCCGCCCCGACGTGATCGGCGAGGTCCACCGCGTCTACCTCGACGCCGGCGCCGACTGCATCGAGACCAACACCTTCGGCACCAACCTCGCCGCGCTCCGCGAATACGACATCGTCGAGCGACTCGAGGAGCTCGCCGAGGCCGGGGCCCGCATCGCGCGCGCCGCCGCCGACGAGTACACGGACAAGCCGCGCTTCGTGCTGGGCGCGATCGGCCCCGGCACCAAGCTCCCCACCCTCGGTCACGTCCGGTTCGCGGAACTCCGCGACGCCTACCAGCTCCAGGTCGACGCCATGATCCGCGGCGGCATCGACGCCGTCCTCATCGAGACCGCGCAGGACCTCCTGCAGGCCAAGGCCGCCGTGATCGCCGCCAAACGCGCCCGCGCCGAAGCCGACGTCGAACTCCCCATCCTCGTCAACGTCACCGTCGAGACCACCGGCACCATGCTGCTCGGCTCCGAGATCGGTGCCGCGCTCATCACCCTCGACGCTCTTGGCGTCGACTCCATCGGGCTCAACTGCGCCACCGGCCCCGCCGAGATGAGCGAGCACCTGCGCCACCTGTCGCGACGCTTCGGCCGCGTCGTCGCCGCCATGCCCAACGCCGGCCTGCCCGAGCTCACCGCCGACGGCGCCGTCTACCCGCTGGGCGCCGAAGGCCTCGCCGACGCCCTCGGCACCTTCCTCGACGACTACGGCCTCGGCCTCATCGGTGGCTGCTGCGGCACCACGCCCGAGCACATCAAGCTGCTCGTCGACCGATTCGGCGGCCGCGACGTCGCCCCCCGCGAGCCGCAGCCCGAGGAAGCCGTCAGCTCGCTCTACCTCGACGTGCCGCTCGGCCAGGACACCAGCTACCTCAGCATCGGTGAGCGCACCAACGCCAACGGTTCCAAGGCGTTCCGCGAGGCCATGCTCGCCGGCAACCTCGACGAGTGCGTCGAGATCGCCAAGGCCCAGGCCCGCGACGGCGCCCACGTCCTCGACCTCTGCATCGACTACGTCGGCCGGGACGGCGTCGCCGACATGGAGGAGCTCGCCAGCCGGCTCGCTACCTCCGTCACGCTGCCGATCGTGCTCGACTCCACCGAGCCCGAGGTGCTCCGC
>JAAYZP010000490.1 GCA_012514785.1 Propionibacterium sp.
GTTGCCGAGGGCGACACCATCCCCGCCGACTTCGACTCGATGATCGCCAAGATCATCGCCTACGGCCGCACCCGCGACGAGGCGCTCGCCCGCCTGCGGCGCGCGCTCACCGACACCACCGTCGTGATCGAGGGTGGGGCCACCAACAAGTCCTTCCTGCTCGAGCTGCTCGACCGCGCCGAGGTGACCGGACCCGGCCGCCGCGGCGACTGGGCCGACACCGCATGGATCGACCGCACCCGCGCCGACGGCGGCCTGGTGGCCGATCGGCACGCCGAGGTCGCGCTCGTCGTCGCGGCTGTCGAGGCCTACGAGGAGCTGGAGAGCCGGGAGGTCGAACGTCTCCTGGACACCGCCTACGGGGGCCGCCCGCAGACCGGGCACAAGTCCGTCGCGACGATCGACCTCAAGCTCCGCGGCACCGCCTACAAGCTGACCTGCTCGCGCGTCGGGCCGGACCAGTACCTCGTCGGGCTCGACGACCAGTTCGTGCGCGCCCAGATGGAGTGGCTCGACGACGTCCACGCCCGGCTCCGCGTCGAGGGCGAGCGCTACCGCGTCGTCGCCGCCACGCACGGGCCCGTCCACCTCGTCGAGATCGACGGCACCACCCACCGCGTCTCCCGCGACGAGGGCGGCATTCTGCGCGCCCCGGCGCCCGCGCTCGTCGTGGCCACGCCCGTGGTGGTGGGCGACGAGGTGGCCGCCGGCGCCCCCGTCGTCGTGCTGGAATCCATGAAGATGGAGACCGCCATCACGGCGCCGTTCGCCGCGCGGATCAAGGAGCTGCTCGTCCGTACGGGCACCCAGGTGGAGTCGATGGCCCCGCTGGTGCGGCTGGAGCCGCTCGGCGGCGACGAGGAGGCCGAGGCAGGCGACGACGGCTCGCTCGCCGTGCTCCCCGAGCGGCGCGAACTCGACCCCGAGCGCGCGTGGGAGGAGGCGCTGGCGAACCTGCGCCACCAGGTGCTGGGCTTCGACCCGGTACCCGGCGCGCTCCGGACCTACCTCGCGGCGCGCGACGCGTTCGCCGAGGTGGGGGACCGCTCCACGATCCTCGCCGGTGAGTGCGAACTGTTCGCGACGTTCTCCGACATCGCCGAGCTCAGCCGCAACCGCCCGGCCGACCAGCTCGCCAACACCGAGCTCAGGATCCACTCCGACCGCGAGTACCTGCATACCTTCCTCACGACGCTCGACGTGGAACGCGCCGGCCTGCCCGAGTCGTTCACGACGCGGCTCGCCAGCGCGTTGGCGCGCTACGGCGTGGACTCGTTCGACAGGACGGCGGAGTTCGAGGCGGCGATGTTCCGGGTCTTCCTGGCCCACCACAACGTCGCGGTCGACGTCGCGCTGGTCGTCGGGGTCCTGGAGCGGTGGCTGGCGGAGCCGGCGCCGTCGATCGGGCTGGCCGTCGAGGCCTGGGAGCAGCTCGAACGCCTGAAGCGCGCCACCCAGCTGCGCTTCGCCACGCTAGGCGACCTCGCGCGCTCCGCGCGGTTCCGCTGGTTCGACCAGCCGATGGTGGACGAGGAGCGTGCCCGGATCTGGCA
>JAAYZP010000491.1 GCA_012514785.1 Propionibacterium sp.
CGTGGGTGACGACGTCGAGGATCGGCGAGAAGAAGATGCGCTGCCTGAGGCGGCGCACATCGCGGAGGCTGGAGTGCCAGCGCTCGTCCAGGTCCTCGACGCTGCGCCTGAGCGTGCGGGCGATCGCGGCGAGCTGATCGCGCGACTCCGGCACGAGGTGCGTGCGCCGCAGGTGCTGGAGCTGCACCCGGTGCTCCAGCGCGCGCTGGAACCGGTAGTGCTCCGCCAGCTGCGCGCCGTCGCCGCGCCCGATGTAGCCGTTCGCGGTGAGTTCGGCGAGCGCGTCGAGGGTGCCGCGGGAGCGGATGCGGTCGTCGCCGCGGCCGTGCACGAGCTGCAGCAGCTGCACGGAGAACTCGGTGTCGCGCAGCCCGCCTGCGGCGAGCTTGATGTCGCGCTCGCGCTCGCCCGCGGGGATGAGCGAGATCACGCGCTCGCGCATCGCGCGCATCTCGGGCACGAAGCCGTCGC
Organism: Propionibacterium sp.; assembly: GCA_012514785.1. Classification (GTDB taxonomy): domain Bacteria; phylum Actinomycetota; class Actinomycetes; order Propionibacteriales; family Propionibacteriaceae; genus Arachnia. Next base: position 472 of record JAAYZP010000491.1, read on the forward strand.
GCCCGCCGGCCGCCCAGACCATCGGCTCCACCATGGCGACGAAGCGGGCGCCGAGCTCCGGGTCGCCGGCCGCGGGGCGGGCCTTGAGGAGCGCCTGGAACTCCCAGTTCTTCGCCCACTGCCCGTAGTAGGCGCGGTAGGAGGCGAGCGTGCGCACGAGCGGGCCCGCGTGGCCCTCGGGGCGCAGGCCGGCGTCGATGCTCCAGATGGTGCCGGCCCGCGTGTGCGCGGAGCAGATCCGGGCCTGGGCGGCCGCGAGGCGGGTGGCGACGGTGACCGCCCGCTCCACGCTCACCCCGTCCGCGGGCTCGGCGAGGTACATGACGTCGACGTCGGAGAGGTAGTTGAGCTCGCCCGCGCCGGCCTTGCCGAACGCGATCACGGCGAGCCGCACGTCGCGCCAGTCGGGCACCTCGGCCCGGGCGAGCGCGAGCGAGGCGCGCAGCACGTGGTCGGCGACGTGGGTGAGCTCCGCCACGACCTCCTCGACGACACCCTCCGGCTCGGGCGCGGCCAGGTCGCGCGCGGCGATCTCCGCGATCGCGGCCCGGTTCGCCAGGCGCAACGCGTCGGCGTCGACGTGCGCCTCGCCGTCCTCGACCGGCACCCGCTCGGCGAAGAACGCCTCCCAGCCGGCGTGGTCGCGGGGCTCCACCGCCACACCGAGGTGGTCGACGAGCGCCCCGTCGCCGGCGAGCGCCCCGGCCAGTACCGACGACGCTCCCGCCACCCGCAGCACCGCGTCGCACCACCGTCGATCGGCGCACAGGGCCGCGAAGCGCGCTGGCGAGGCGTCGCGGATGCGGTCGAGGGTCTGCAGCGCGCGGAGCCGGTCGCCGAGGTCGGCGAACCGGTCCAGCTCGAGGGGCGCGGGGCCACCGTCGGAGGCGAAGCCAGCCCAGATGCGGGCGGCGCCGTCGGGGTCGGCGAAGCCGCGGCGCGCGAACTCCGCGCCCGGCGTCTGCACCCTGATCATCCGCCAATCCTAGGCCCGCGGAGCCGCCCGATAGGCTCGCCCGTGATGTTCAAACCCACCCCCGCCGTCGTCGCCGCCCTGCGCGGGCTCGTCCCCGACGACGACCTCGACGCCGCGCTCGCCCCCAGCCGCCCCGACCTCACCGACGTGCTGCTGCAGGCCGCCGCCCGGCACCGCGACCTGCCGCGCACGCTGGAGGCCGCCGCCGTGCGGGCCGCCTGCGCGCGCCTCGGCGAGCGGCACGGCGGGCACACGATCGAGGTGCGGGTGCCGCCGTACGCGGCCACACAGCTCGGGTTCGGCACGGGACCCCGGCACACCCGCGGCACGCCACCCAACGTCGTCGAGATGGATGCGACGACGTTCCTCGACCTCGCTACCGGCCGGGTGTACTTCGCCGACGCCGACGTCCGCGCCTCCGGTGCGCAGGCGGGCGACGTCGCGCGCGTCTTCCCGCTCGCGTGACGGATGCTCACATGACGGCGATGTGGCGGTCGAGTTCCCACTGGCTGGTCTGGCGTCGGTACGCGTCGAACTCGCCGTACTTGTTGCGCAGGAAGTGCTCGAACACGTGCTCGCCGAGGGTCTCGGCGACGAGCTCGCTGCCCTCCATGAGCCGGAGCGCGCCGTCGAGGTTGCGCGGGAGCTCCTCGATGCCCATCGAGCGGCGTTCGCGCGCGGACATGCTCCACATCAGTTCCTCGGCCTCCGGCGGGAGCGGGTACTGCTCCTCGATGCCCTTCAGCCCTGCGCGCAGCAGCACGGCGTAGGCGAGGTACGGGTTGACGCCGGAGTCGAGCGCGCGGTACTCGATGCGCGCGCTGGAGGTCTTGCCGGGCGTCCACTGCGGCACGCGGACGAGCGCGGAGCGGTTGGCGCGCCCCCAGCTCACGTAGGCGGGCGCCTCGTCGCCGCCGGCGAGGCGCTTGTAGGAGTTGACCCATTGGTTGGTGACCGCCGTCACCTCGGGCGCGTGGCGCAGCAGGCCGGCGATGAACTGCCGCGCCGTGCGTGAGAGGTGGTAGGGGTCGGCGGCGTCGTAGAAGACGTTGGTGTCGCCCTCGAACAGGCTGACGTGCGAGTGCATGCCGGAGCCCGCGTAGTCGGTGAACGGCTTGGGCATGAAGGTGGCATGGATGCCGTGCCGGATCGCGAGCTCGCGCACGACGGTACGGAACGTCATGATGTTGTCCGACATCGTGAGCGAGTCCGCGTAGCGCAGGTCGATCTCGTGCTGGCCGGGCGCGCCCTCGTGGTGGCTGAACTCGACGGCGATCCCCATGGCCTCCAAGTTGGTGATGGCGTCGCGGCGGAAGTCGGTGCCCTCGCCGAGCATCGTGTGGTCGAAGTAACCGCCGCCGTCGAGCGGCACGGGCGGCTGGAGCTGCTTCAGGAGGAAGAACTCGATCTCGGGGTGCACGTAGAACGTGAAGCCGGCGTCGGCGGCGCGCTGCATCGCGCGCTTGAGCACGAAGCGGGGGTCGGCGAAACTGGGTGAGCCGTCGCGCATCCGGATGTCGCAGAACATGCGGGCCGTGGCGACGCCATCGTGGCTGCGCCAGGGCAGGATCTGGAACGTGGAGGGGTCGGGGTGGGCCACCATGTCGGACTCGAAGACGCGTGCGAACCCCTCGATCGCGGAGCCGTCGAAGCCCACGCCCTCCGTGAGCGCGCCTTCGACCTCGCCGGGCGCGATCGACATCGACTTCAGCGACCCCAGCACGTCCGAGAACCACAGTCTGATGAAACGCACGCCGCGCTCCTCCATCGTGCGCAGCACATACTCCGATTGCTCATCCATGGCCACAGTCTGCCGTATGTGTTTCGGCCGCGGAGCTGCTGCCGTGGTTGGGAGAGGCGTTCTAGACTGCGAGGCATGAGTCAACCCGGCTGGTACCCCGACCCCGAGGGCGGCCGTGACCCCCGGTACTGGGACGGCACCCGATGGTTGGAGCGGGCGCCCCGACGTCACAGCCGCGGCCTGTGGTTCTTCCTCGGCGGGCTCGCGGTGGTCGTCGTGGTCGTCGTCGCGCTCATGATCAGCCCCGGCGGGCTGGTGGCGGGGCCGTCGACGGTGGACACCCGCAGCCACCGCCCGAGCGTGCAGCCCTGGGACGAGCTCTCCGCCACGCCCGAGGAGCCCGGCGACACCGTACCCGGCGGCGCGCAGCCGGAGGAGTGCCCGAGCGTCGGCATGCCGCACAGCGAGGTCGGGGCCGACAACCGGCTCCACGGCGGCGGCCTCTCCATCGAGGCGCCCGACTCGCCCCGCTGGGTCAACCAGCCCACCTACATGCCGTGGATGTCGGAGCAGAACTCGATGAGCCGCGAGATCGTGCCGGGCTGGGTGGCGTCGATCGACGTCGGCGCCGTGCGGCACGAGGACGGCTTCTCGTCCCCGCGGATGGCCGCGCAGAACATGGTCTCGTGCATGGCGTCGTCGTGGATGTTCCAGGGCTTCACGCACAGCGAGACGCTGGTCAGCGAGGTCTTCACGATCGACGGCAACGACGGCTGGCACATCCGCGAGAACATCTACGTCACCGGCTGGGAGCACGAGGACATCGCCGGCGACGTGCTGGACGTCTACGTCATCGACCTCGGCCGCGACGGCGAGCTGGCGGTGCTCGTCGGGTGCGCGACGATCGACCACACCGCCTCCGTCAACGAGGTCCGCAGCGTGCTGGAGACCCTGCGGGTGGGATGACTCGATAGGATCGACGCGTGAGCATCGTTACCCCCCACACCATCACGCCCGTCCGCCCCGTCCCGAACTCGATCCCGCGCCCCGAATATGCGTGGAAGGACGCGCCGCAGCCGTACCAGGGTTCGCACGTGCAGTCCGACGACGTCATCGAGCGCATGCGGGTGGCCGGCAGGATCGCGTCGCAGGCGATGCACGAGGC
>JAAYZP010000492.1 GCA_012514785.1 Propionibacterium sp.
ACGCGGGTACTGCGACGCGAATCCCTGGATCCCGCCGTGGCGACCGACTTCACCGACGAACTCGTCCTGATGAGGATCGACGACGCGCTCATGGCTGAGGCTGCGGCGATCCGGCCACACGTCAAGACGCTCGACGCCCTGCACCTCGCCTCGGCGCAGCGCGTCGGCGTCACGAACGTGACCGTCGTCACTCACGATGCCACCATGCTCCGGGTAGCTGATGCGCTCGGGTTCGACGTGCTCGACCCCACCTGACCCCGTGCGGCGACGTCGCTCGCACGGGATCCGCTCAGAACCCCGACTCGAGGATCCTCCAGACCTCCGCCTGGACGCCCGCATACTCGCTGGTGGTCGCGCGCGGATCCCACAGCAACTTCATCCGCGCCTCGTCCGGGGTGCGGTCGGCCTTGCCCTGGTTGCAGACGGCGCAGGCCGCGACGAGGTTGCCCCACGTCCACGTGCCCCCGCGGGATTCGGGGATGATGTGGTCGACGGTGCGAGCGTGGCCCCCGCAGTAGGCGCACGTCCAACCGTCGCGACGCAGCACGTCGAGCCGCGAGGCCCGCGTGTGCAGGTCCGGGATTCGCCGGAACGGGATGTCCACCCAGTAGTTGAGGCGGACGATCACGGGCCACGGCATGTCGACGGTGCCGCCCGCGGAACGCACCCGACGGCCCTCGTGCACCTTGAAGCCCGAGTAGATGCCGTCGATGAGGCCGGTGACGGCACTGGTCCAGTGCACCTCACCCTTGACGTCGTAGTCGAGGCCGATCACGAAGGTGGTGCTCGTATGGTCGGCGATCGCTGTGGCCGCGATGTGACGGTGCGGCCTGGTTCTCGGTCGCGTCGTCATGGCCGTCTCCTTCCTGGTGGTCGCATGGGCGTGAGCCGTGGGTCGTGGGTGGTAACAAGAAAAGCCCCAAGGGAGCGTTCCCTCGGGGCTTGGATGCGATGCATCTGTGGCGTCGCTTACGACGCGAAGACGGTCGGGTCCAAGAAACCCCGGGGGCTGGCGGGATCGAACAGGCCGCGCCACTGGACGTCGGCATGGTTCGTCGACGACGTCCGCTGCAGGCAGGCTGCGCGCAGGCCTGCGGTGGCCTGATACGCGGAGCTGGTGAGCAGCATGGTGGTTCCTGTCGTCGCAGTGGATGGCAGTGCCAGAGTAACAGCACATGCGCAGGTTTCCCGCACCCACACAACGCCGTTTTCCCGGGAGGGCAGATGCCTCGTGCGCTTCGACGTCGCCGCATCCGTTGCTCTCGCTCGAGCTGATTGCAGAGTGCTAGCATCGGTGCATGCAGACCCTCTACATCCGTAACGTCCCTGAGGAGACGGTGGACGTACTCAAGCGACGCGCTGCAGACGAAGGTGTCTCGTTGACGACGTACGTCGCCTCCGAGCTGACGAAGCTCGCCCACCGGCCGACCAACGCCGAAGTCGTCGACCGCCTGAAGCGCCACGACCGAGCCGAGGGCCCCGGCACGACGACGATCCTCGAGGCGGTCGCGGACGGCCGCCGATGATCGTGGTGGACGCCTCGGCCGTCGTGGAGGCGCTGGCTGGACGCGACGCTGATGCCGAATTCCTCGCCCTGTTCGCGGGGGAGCTCGCCGCCCCGCACCTGCTCGACGTCGAGGTGCTGTCCGCACTCCGCGGACTAAGCCTGGCTTCAGCGCTGACAGGGGCGGTGGTCGACGTCGCGCGCCAGGACTTCCAGGACCTCACCGTCTCTAGGTACGAGATCGCGCCGCTCGCACCGCGCATCTGGGGGTTGCGCCACCAGTTCACGGCCTACGACGCCTGTTACCTCGCCCTGGCCGAGGCCCTCGAAGCCCCTCTGCTGACGTGCGACAAGAAGCTGGCGGCCGGCGGGCACCGGGCGGAGGTCGTCGTATTCCCACCCGGGGAGAGCTGACGCGGGGCCCCACAAGCGCGGCTGAAACTTCATTCCTCGCCAGTCCTTTCGCTAGACGGGATGGGTAAACCCTTACCGATCCGTCGAGTGGCGAGTATTGAAGGCAACGGCGCGGTACCGGACCAACCCTGCCGACGGCGCGCGTCCCGCGAGCACAGGGGCAGATGACACAAGTGCTG
>JAAYZP010000493.1 GCA_012514785.1 Propionibacterium sp.
CGGCGCTCGCGTTTGGCCAGGGAGGCCGAGACGGCCATGACCAGGGTGGTGCGGTCGGCGCCGATCGCGCGCGCCGTCAGGGCGGCGAGCACCGTCGAGTCGACGCCGCCGGAGTAGGCGACGCCGACGCGGGGCCGATCGCCGGCCTGCCCGCGGATGTCCCGGGCGACGTCGTCGGCGATCCGCTGCAGCGCGCCGGGGAGGGGGATGGTGAGGTCGATGAGCTCCATGCGGCCAGCCTATGAGCCCTGCGCCTCGCGCATGGCCTGCCAGCGATTGCGGATGTGGTACGCCGTCGCCTTGGGGGCTCGGTCGCGTTCGAACATGCCCTTCTTGTTGCCGCCGACGCGCATGATGCCGGGCACCGTCTGGAAGTCGGCGAAGTTCCACATCTGCTCGCCGACGATCTCCGGGTAGTCATCGAAGACCCTGTGGTACATGTCGAAGAACGCGATCTGGTAGTCCTCCGACCAGGGGCGGCTGTGCAGGTCGCGGAGCCCGCCCAGGGTGTCCGGCCCGTACTCGGTGAAGAGGATGGGCTTGCCGGGGGCTAGCTCGAGCCAGCCGTCGATCTCCTCGCGCATCAGCTTCTCGCCCAGCGGGAGGTTGTCGTTCTGCCAGTACCAGCCGTAGTAGCGGTTCAGCATGACGACGTCATAGAGGTCGGCCACCTTCTCCTTGTCGGGCGTGGAGAGCATCACGTTGACGTAGCCGACGGGGCGCGACGGGTCGGCGTCGTGGGTGGCGGCCACCAGCGGCTCGAAGTACTCGCGCGAGATGTCGGTGTTGGTCTCCGGCTCGTTCGCGATCGACCACAGGACCACGCAGGGGTGGTTCTTGTCACGGGCGATGAGTTCGCGGATGTGCGCCTCGTGCACCTTCTGGGTCTCGTCGTTGATCGTCTCGGGGGAGAACGTGGTGTGGGCCTCGCCGGAGAAGATGCCGCCGGAGAGCCCCATGTTCATGCCGACGGCGGCCGTCTCGTCGATCACGACGAAGCCCTCGCGGTCGGCGTAGTCCATGACCTCCTCGGCGTACGGGTAGTGCGAGGTGCGGAACGAGTTGGCGCCCTGCCACTTCATCAGCTCGAAGTCGTGCACCATCATCACGTCGTCGTGGCCCTTGCCGCGGACGAGGTTGTCCTCGTGGCGGCCGTAGCCGCGGAAGTAGAACGGCTCGCCGTTGATGAGGAACTGCGAGTCCTGGACCTCGACGGTGCGGATGCCGAACGGCTGCGGGTAGACGTCGTCGTCGGCGGTGACCTCGAGGGTGTAGAGGTAGCCGCGGCCGGGCTGCCAGAGCTGGGCGTCGTCGACGCGTACCTCGCCGATCGCGCCCTCGCCGGCCGCCACTTCTGCGCCGTCGGCGTCGAGCACGCGGACCGTCACGTCCGATGCGCCCTCGGCTTCGACGTCGTAGCGCACGATGCCGGCAGTGCCGTCGATGTCGGTGGTGATGGTGACGTCGGTGACGGCGACGGCGGGCCGGGTGTAGAGGTCCACGGAGCGGTGGAGGCCGGCGTAGTTGTAGAAGTCGTGGAAGTAGCGCTGGTGCAGGCGGCCGACCTCGTCGGTCTCCGTGTAGCCGGGCGGGATGGTCTGCCAGGACAGGCGGTTGTCGACGGCGGCCGTCAGCCGGAAGGTGCCGCCCGGGGTGACGTGGTCGGTGATGTCGGCCTCGAACGGCAGGTAGCCGCCGATGTGGCTCACCACCTCGACGTCGCCGACCCAGACGGTCGCGGCGTGGGTGGCGGCGGCGAAGCGCACGAAGAGGCGTTCACCGTCGAGGAGGCGTGGCGCGATGACGTCGCGCTGGTACCAGACGTGGCCCACGTGGTCGTGGATCTCGCTCTCGACGGTGACGTCGTTGAACGAGGAGGGCACGGGCATGGGGCGGGCGTCAGCGAGGGCGGCAGCGAACCAGCGATCGTCGAGTCCGGCCCCGGCAGCGTCGAGCTGGAAGTCCCAGATCCCATCCAGGTTGTGAATGGTCCTCGATGCGGATCGGCGGATTCTCAGCATGTCTGCTCCCTTGCATGTGCCAGTTCTCTCTACCTCGTCAATTCGACCACGTTTCCACGGTCCGCAAGTGGGAATTGCCACATGTTGCCGAGGTTGCCACATTCTCCCGCCCGGGGTTGGGCGGGAGAACGCGTCGATCTGTGATCAGGCGGGCAGCTGTCCGCGCTGGCCCTCGGTGCGGTGCAGGAGTTCGCCCGCGTTCGGCACGACGAGCGTGTCGGGATCCGCCTCGTAGGCAGCGAGGTCGACGTCGGCCGGGTCCATGTAGGTCAGGCTGATGTCCTCGACGACCTCCTTCGGGATGCCGGTGGCCAGCGTCACGGTGACGCGGTTGGTCTCCACGCCCGTCTCCGGGTCGTAGTCGCCGAGCCCGCGCAGGTGCGTGGAATGCGCCAGCTCGCCCCACGGGTGGTCCTTGAACTTGTCCCACTGGCCGACGAAGTACTGCCGGTTGTGGTAGCCGATCTCCTCGATGCCCGGGTGCATGACGGAGACCTGCTTGATGTGCGGGGCGTAGATGATGAGCTCGCCGCCGTCGGCGACGACCGGCTCCAGCTTGTAGAAGCCCTTCGCGCCCGTCCACATGTCCTCGTACATCTCCGGGATCACCGAGACGACGCGCTTGTACGCCTTCGGCACGTACTTCACGTGCACCTGGCTGGAGACCTCGGCGCACGCTTCCCAGGAGGCGCGCGAGTCGCCGAAGGACATGAACTGGAGGTCGTCGGAGCCGGGCTTGACGATCATGCCCAGCAGCAGCTTCGTCGACGGCACCAGCTCTGCGGCCGCGACGATCATCTGCCGCACGGGCGTGATGCCGGTGGTGCCGATCATCTCGAAGCTCGTGATGAGCGCGCCCACCCAGTGCGACATGTCGATGACGTCGTGGCCGGACAGCCCGGGGAAGAAGTACTTGTTGCCGCCGGAGATGCCGACGACCTCGTGCGGCAGCACAGGGCCGAGGATGAGCGAGATGTCCGTGTCCACCACCATCTTGTTGACGTGGACCGTCATGTCGCGGTCGGTGAGGCGCCCGCCGGTGAGCTCGCCGATGCGCTCCGCCGGGATGGTGCCGAGGTTGGCGAATGTGTTCTCGTTCCGCCAGTCGTGGTTGTAGATCTTCCAGCCGGGGTAGGTGTCCTCGAACTTGCCGGGCTCCGATCCCATGAGCTTCCCGATGGCGGCGTCGTTCATGTAGTCGTGCGTGCCGAGCGCGATCACGACGCGCACGTCCTTCGGCCGATCACCGAGTGCCTCGTGGACGAACTTGGCGACGACGTCGACCGGGGCGTGCCGGGTGCCGTCGGGCACGACGAAGGTCACGCGCTTGCCGTCGAAGTCATAGTCGCGCAGCTGCTCGAGCACGAACTCGCGGATCTGGTCTTCACTGAGGACTTCTTCGGGTCCGCCGATGCTGGCGGCGTCCTCGATACCGGGATACAGCTTGGTCATGTCCCCCATGTTTCCATAGGTGCGACAGGGTCGTGCCGGGCGGCTGAAGTTGCCGGGGCCGTTGCGTCGCGCGGCGGGAGAGTGAAGCGACGAGGGACTTCGTCGTGTATGGCGCGAGTACCATTGCATCAGTCACCGGGCTCGGCAGTTGCGTCAGCCTCGTGACCGGGAAGAGCTACTAGGTGAGGGGACGCGATGCTGGATCTTCTGGTGTTCCTATGGGGCTTGGCCCTGGCGGCGGTCATGGCGACCATCACGCGCGTGCTATACGTGCGCCTCCATCAGCTGAGGCTCACTGATTGGCTTGGCTACATCGCTTTGGTGGCAGGTCTCGTAGCCGTGCCCTCGTGGCAGTGGGCCATCTCCCCTTGGCTGCTGCTCAGCGTCCCCGTCGCGCTCGTCTACGGAGTACGTCGGGGTCAGCGCACGTTGCAGGCTTGGCGCCGGGGCGAAGTTGTCTACGGCATCTTCACGTTCGGCAAACCGCCTGCCGGTGTGCAGGACCGGTTCAGAGCCTGGGCTGCGCAGGTGGACGCAGACTCGTAGCCCGGTCCCGCCCTCATCCTCCGGGTCTTGGCGGCGAGCCGAATCCCTCAGCGGCTCGCACCGTGGTGCAACCGCAAACTCCACGCCCCGGCGCGTGGCCGAAGTTGATAGGCCGGGAGCACATCGGGACCGCAGGATCGGCTGCCGGAGCCGTGCTGCGCAACGTCGACGAAGAGGTGGAGCTTCGACGGTGTCGGCAACTCGTGCGGGTGCGCGGCAGCCGCAACCTCGTGCTCATCGTGGCGGCGCAGCGTGAACCCGGGAAGCTCGCCGGCGACGGGCTCCGCGTGCAGGGCCAGGCCGAGTTCGGGCACCCTGAGCTCCCGCAGTGCAGCGCGGTGACCGCTCTCCTGGGGCTTGGGATAACCGACGATGAGGTCGTCGATCGAACTGCGGAACCGGCCGACACGGGCAGCGCGTCGCAGGTCGGGGTAGTTCTCCAGCGGGCCGGTGCCGAACCATTCGGCCGTCTCCCCCTCGGCCGGGAGTTCGAAGTGGAGTCCGAGCCGGGCCCACACGCCATCCCAGCGGGCGGTCGGCGAGGAGTCCGCGTCGAGATGCAGCGACGATCCGTCGCTGGAGTAGCGAAGGGTCACGTCGACGCCGTGTTCCGAGCCCGCTGCCGCGTAACGGTGCCTCACGACGATCCCTCCAGGTGCCTCGTCGACCGAGACGACGCGCCGTTGGAGACGATCCAGCCCCGCCGCGAGCCATCTCGCTGCCGTTGACGGACCCTCATGGCCGAGACCGGCGCTCTCGGCGGGGCTGACGTCCAGGTAGGAGCCGAAGTCCGCGCCGAAGTCGTTCTCCACGGGCGCGCGCCACAGGGTCAGCCGTGGCCCACCGATCGGCAGCTCCCCCAACCGCAGGAGATCACCGGTGCGCGGATCGAACTCACCCGGGCCGACCCTCAGGGAACGCTCGGAGCGAAACGAAGCGACATGGCGACCCGGGGAGGTCGTGATGGGACGCGACGGCCGACGCAGACACTCCTGGCTGAAGGCGACCTCGTGTCCCGCGGCGGCCCATGGCGCGTCGTCGGCCAGCTCGGCGCGTACCGTGCGCCACAGCTCACCATGTCCCGGGTCGGGTTCGGGCAGGGCGATGCTCCGGGCGGAGCCAGCGTCGATGGCCGGGACGTCCAGCGCAACCTCGCGTGCCGGGTGGCCGTCGATCTCGTCGACGAGCACGAACCGCAGGTCCGCGGTGTCCCCGTCGTGCCGCCTGTTCTCGATAGTCAGCTGGCTCGGCCCTACGTCCAGCTTGATGGGTGCGACGACGGCTTTGTACTCGGCGAGTCCGGGGGAGGGGGTGCCGTCGGGCAGGACCATACCATCGCAGATGAAGCTGCCGTCGTGGATGGGTTCGCCGAAGTCGCCGCCGTAGGCGAAGAATTCCGTCCCGTCCAGCGTCGTGGTGCGCAGGCCGTGGTCACGCCACTCCCACACGAATCCGCCGTGCCACTGCGGAAGCGTGTCGAACGCGTCCTCGTACTCGGTGATCCCTCCGGGCCCGTTGCCCATGGCATGGACGTACTCACACAGGATCATCGGCCGCCCGGCGAGCACGCCCGCGCGCCCCGGCGCGGCGAGGGCGTCGCCTTGGCCGGTGGACATCAAGCCCATCTGTTCGACGGGCACGTACATCCGGGATACGAGGTCGGTGTGGGTGCCGTCGAAGTCCGACTCGTAGTGCACCGGGCGCTCGGGATCGCGACGGCGAAGCCAGGACGCCATGGCGGCCAGGTTCGCGCCCCGGCCGGACTCGTTCCCCAGGGACCAGCTGATGATCGACGGGTGGTTCTTGTCCCGTTCGAACGTGCGCTGGATGCGGTCGAGGAGCGCGGCGCGCCAGCGCGGATCGTCAGACGGGTTGTCCCGCCAGTCCTGGTCCTCGAACCCGTGTGTCTCCAGGTCGTTCTCCAGCATCACCCAGAAACCGAGTTCGTCGGTCAACTCAAGGAGCTCCGGGTGCGGCGGGTAGTGCGCCGTGCGGACGGCGTTCATGTTGTGC
>JAAYZP010000494.1 GCA_012514785.1 Propionibacterium sp.
AGCTGGAGGCCACCGAGCCCAGCAAGATCATCGAGCTTCCGGACGCGCAGTACCCCTCGGCCGACGATATCTGGGACTCCGGCGAGCACCCCACGATGGTGGACCTCCGCCAGCTGCGCGTCGACGAGCTGGACGCGCCCCTGCGCAAGCACGCCTGACTCGCACGTCCGCCTGCCACTACTTGTCCGCGTCGCCGACGCTGTAGCCGATCGAGGCCACGGCGTCGGCGATCGCCGTCTCCGGGGTGCCCTCGAGGGCATGTCCGAGCGCCGAGAGGTTCGCGAACGACGGCGTTCGCAGCGCGAGGCGCCACGGCGTCGACCCGCCGCGGGAGACGAGCAGGGTGCCGGCGATGCCCCACGGCGCCTCGAGCTCGGCCCAGTGCTCACCCTCCGGTACCTGCAGGCGCCGCGCGAGCCGCACCGCGATCTCGCCGGGCTCCGCGGCCGCCCGGGCGAGCAGCACGTCGAGCATGTCCGCTGAGGTGCGCAGCTCGTCGACGAGCACGCTGAAGCGGGCGTGGGCGTCCCCCTCGGCGCGGGTGGGCGCGGGACGGAACACGTCGGCGTAGACCAGGTAGCCGGAGGCGCGACGATCCAGGTCGAGTCCCGCGGCGCGAGCCACCGGGCCCGAGAGGCCGAAGCCGGTGCAGACGTCGACGTCGAGGACGGCGAGCCCGCGGAAGCGCGAGGTCCGGCTGAGCCCGGCTTCGAGGCGGTCCGCGACGCGGCGGACGTCGTCGAGGGGGAGCGCCCAGCCGGCGGGGAGATCGGCTGCGAGGCCACCGACGCGGTTGAGCATCGGGTGGACGCGGTTGCCGGACCAGGCGAGCAACGCATGCCGGATCCTTTCGATCGGCTCCCATACGTCGTCGGAGAGATGGCTCAGGAAGCCCAGGTGGCTGTGGAGCCGGGCCGTTTCCGCCATCACGGTCCGGAGCCACGGGACCCGAGGGGGCGGGGTGAGTCGCATTGCCTGCTCGACGGCGAGCGTCACGCCCAGTTCTCCGGTGAATGCGGAAAGCCAATCATGGCGGTCGGCCAACATGATGGCCGTGCGGTAATCACGCACCTCGAAGAGTTTCTCCGCAGCACGATGCCCGTAGCCGATCCGGATATCGATATTCCTCCAAAGGCCGCCCGCGAGTTCGTGGGTGCCCGAAATGAAGCCCGCCTGGGAGGGGTGGCGGGGGCCGAGCGAGATATGCGTCGAGCCTGGGAGGGCGAGCGCGCCGATAGTGAAGTGATGCATTCGTTTACGCCTATTGGGGTGGGCTGCGCACCAGTGTATGTTAGTACGCAGGACAATGCCGAAAGGGGCTAATCATGGCACGCAGGGTAGAAGTGACACTCATCGACGACATTAGCGGCGAGGAAGCATCCCGCACATTCGAATTCTCCGTCGAGGGTCAGAACTACGAGATCGACCTCACCGAGGCCAATATCGAGAAATTCAATAAAGCGGTGGCTGAATTTGTAGACAATGCTCGACGCGTGCGCGGTGCGCGGCGCCGGGCCACCAGGAGCGCCGGCCGGTCCACCGCCACGGAGAGTGCCACGGGCGTCAATCCCGCGGACGTGCGCCGCTGGGCGACGAGCCAGGGGATCGAGGTCTCCGAGCGCGGCCGGATCCCGAAGGATGTCCAGGCCGCGTACGTCGCAGCCCACGCCTGATGCGCGTTCGTATTGTTCGCGACCAGAGAATTCGGTCGGGGGGTATGGCCGGGTAGGCTGGAGAACAGCCAATAGGAGGAATGGATGTTCGAACGGTTTACTGATCGCGCACGGCGCGTGATCGTGCTCGCCCAGGATGAGGCGAAGCTGCTGAACCACAGCTACATCGGAACGGAGCACATCCTGCTCGGCCTCATCCACGAAGGCGAAGGCGTTGCCGCCAAGGCTCTGGAGTCGTTGGGGATTTCGCTCGAGGCTGTCCGCGAGCAGGTTGAAGAGATCATCGGCCAGGGCCAGCAGCTGCCGACGGGGCACATCCCGTTCACGCCGCGCGCCAAGAAGGTGCTCGAGCTCTCCCTGCGCGAAGCGCTCCAGATGAATCACAACTACATCGGCACCGAGCACATGCTGCTGGGCCTCATCCGCGAGGGTGAGGGCGTGGCGGCCTCCGTGCTGATCAAGCTGGGTGCCGACCTCAACCGCGTGCGCAACACCGTGCTGCAGTTGCTGTCGGGCTACCAGGGACGCGAAGCGTCGATGTCCGGTGCGCCCGAGGGCGGCCCGGAGAAGTCGAGCTCGCAGGTGCTGGACCAGTTCGGCCGCAACCTGACGCAGGCGGCCCGGGAGAATCAGCTGGACCCCGTCATCGGGCGCGTCCACGAGATCGAGCGGGTCATGACGGTGCTGAGCCGTCGCACGAAGAACAACCCCGTGCTGATCGGCGAGCCCGGCGTCGGCAAGACCGCCGTCGTCGAGGGGCTCGCGCAGTCGATCGTGCGTGGCGACGTGCCCGAGACGCTGCGCGACAAGCAGATCTACACGCTCGACCTCGGCGCGCTCGTCGCCGGTTCCCGCTACCGCGGTGACTTCGAGGAGCGCCTGAAGAAGGTGCTCAAGGAGA
>JAAYZP010000495.1 GCA_012514785.1 Propionibacterium sp.
CGGCCTCCATGCCGAGCTCCTCGTACTCGACGACCTCCACCTTCTTGATGCAATCCTGCGCCAGGCGTGCGGCCGGGCCGCCGATGGAGCCGAGGTAGAAGCCGCCGTGGGACTCGCAGGCATCCGTGACCGCCTGGGAACGGTTGCCCTTGGCGAGCATCACTTTCGAGCCCCCGGCCTCCTGGAACTGTTCGACGTAGGAGTCCATCCGACCCGCCGTCGTCGGCCCGAACGAGCCCGACGGCATCCCCTCGGGCGTCTTCGCGGGGCCCGCGTAGTAGACGGGGTGGTCCTTCAGGTACTGCGGCATGCCCTGGCCCGCGTCGAGGCGTTCCTTGATCTTCGCGTGCGCGATGTCGCGGGCGACGATGAGCGGCCCCGTGAGCGAGACCCGGGTCTTCACGGGGTGCTTACTGAGCTCGGCGAGGATGTCGTCCATCGGCTGGTTGAGGTCGATCTTCACCGCGGCGCCCTTGCCGGTGCCGGAGACGCCGTCGGATTCGGCGTCGAGGTCGGCGTCGACGACGTCGGGCAGGTACTGGCCGGGCTCGGTCTCGAGCTGTTCGATGAACACGCCCTCGGGGGTGATCTTGGCGCGGCACTGGCGGTCGGCGGAGCAGCAGACGGAGATCGCCACCGGCAGGGAGGCGCCGTGGCGGGGCAGGCGGATCACGCGCACGTCGTGGCAGAAGTACTTGCCGCCGAACTGGGCGCCGATGCCCATGTTGCGGGTGAGTTCGAGGACCTGCTCCTCCAGCTCGAGGTCGCGGAAGCCGTGGCCGAGGTCGGAGCCCTCGGTGGGCATCTCGTCGAGGTATTTCGCCGACGCGTACTTCGACGTCTTCAGCGTGGCCTCCGCGGAGGTGCCGCCGACGACGATGGCGAGGTGGTACGGCGGGCAGGCCGCGGTGCCCAGCGAGCGGAGCTTCTCGTCGAGGAACCGCATCATCGACTCGGGGTTCAGGATCGCCTTCGTCTCCTGGTAGAGGAAGCTCTTGTTCGCGGAGCCGCCACCCTTGGCCATGAAGAGGAACTCGTAGCTGGTCTCGCCTCCGGGGTCGGTGTCGGCGTAGATGTCGATCTGCGCGGGCAGGTTGGTGCCCGTGTTCTTCTCCTCCCACATGGTGATGGGCGCGTTCTGGGAGTAGCGCAGGTTGAGGTTCTTGTAGGCGTTGTAGATGCCGCGGCTGAGCGGTTTCTCGTCGGTGCCGTCGGTGAGCACGTGCTGGCCGCGCTGCGCGGAGATGATCGCGGTGCCGGTGTCCTGGCACATCGGCAGCACGCCCGCGGCGGAGATGTTGGCGTTCTTCAGCAGGTCGAGGGCGACGAACTTGTCGTTGTCGCTGGCCTCGTCGTCGTCGAGGATGTTGCGCAACTGCTGCAGGTGGGCCGGCCGCAGGTAGTGGGAGATGTCGTGCATCGCGGTCTCCGCCAGCAGCGTCAGCGCTTCGGGCGCGACCTGCAGGAACGTGCGTCCCCCGGGGCCCTCGACCACCTCCACCCCCTCGGTGGTCAGCAGACGGTACGGCGTCTTGTCCTCGCCCATCGGCAGCAGGTGTTCGTAACCAAACTCGGGCATCCTCGCTCCTTCACACGGTTTGTGGGTCATTTTCCCACGCGTGTCTTCGACGCTGGCGTCCGGGGTTGCGTTGTCGGGCCCGGTTCGCCTCCGCTCGTCGGTTCGCCTCCGCAAATTGAGTTTGCCTCTCGTCTACGAGAGGCGAACTGGATTAGCGCAGGCGAACCGCTCAGACGGCGACCACGAACTGCACCAGCAGGATCTTCACGATGATCCCCAGCGCGAACAGCGCCGAGTAGCCGGCCTCGGTGCGGTCGTCGTCGATGTGCGCCTGCACGTGGCTGAGGATCGCCGGCTGGCCGATGAAGCCGGCCATGCCGCCGGCGACGCGCGCCGTCGAGAGGCCGACGAGCCGGCCCAGCCACCAGAACAGCACCAACACGATCGCCAGCAGCACGATGGCCACCAGCCCGATCTTGATCCCGACCCAGCTGAACGCCGTCGACGCGAACGCCTGGCCGCTGGCGAGGCCGACGGCAGCGAGGAACACCACGAGGCCGAGTTGGCGGATGGTGAGGTTGGCGGCGCTGGGGATGGCCCACACCAGCGGGCCCGTGCGGTCGAAGTAGCCCAGGATGAGCCCGACGATGAGCGGCCCGGCCGCGCTGCCGAGCGCGAGCGATGCGCTGCCCAACGGGATCGCGATGACGCCGACGGCCACGCCCAGCGCGATGCCGAGCCCCATGGACCAGAAGTCCACCTCGGTCACCTTGCGCTCGGAGTCGCCGAAGAGCAGGGAGAGTTCGTCGAGTCGCTCCTTGGGCGCGACGACGCGCACCCGGTCGCCGAGCTGGATCCGCATCTCCGCGTGGGCGAGGAGGTCGTCGTCGCCGCGACGCACGCGGGTGAGCAGGCCGTCGAAGCGGGCCGGGATCTTGAGGTCGTTGACGGTGCGGCCAGCGACGGCGGGGTTGGAGACCACGAAGCGTCGGAAGTCGACGGCGGACCGGTCGTCGACGAGGTGCTCGGCCACCTCGTGCCCCAGGTGGTCGGCCGCCAGGCGCACCCCGGAGGGGATGCCGACGAGCACCACCCGGTCCCCCGGGCGGAGGAGTTCGCCGGGGGCGGCGACGGACATGTGGCCGTCGCGCAGCAGGTAGGAGACGCGCACCTCGCCGCCCGCCTGGCCGGGGATCTCGGCGATGCCGGGGATCTCGGAGACGTGCAACTCGCGGGTGAGTTCGACGGTGATCGCGACGAGCGCGCCGCCGGGCGCGTCGGGGTCGCGCGGCGCCGGGAGCTTCTTCCGCACCACGAACGTGACCGCGAGGATCGTGACGATGATCGCGATCGGGTAGGTGATCGCGTAGCCGACGGCAGGGTCCGTGGATCCACCGGTGGCCGACGTCGCGGCCGCCAGCGCGGGGGTCGCGGTGAGCGACCCGGCGAACAGGCCTCCGGCGATCGGCGGGCCCAGCCCGGTCAGCTTGGCCGCCACGACGACGAGGCCCGCGTAGACGGCGAGCAGCACCGTCGCGCCCAGCATGAGGGGTGCCTGCTTGCGGAGGTCACGGAAGAACGAGGCCCCGGCGGCGAGCCCGATCGTGTAGACGAACAGGGCCAAGCCGATGGACTGGACGAGCCCGAACCCCTCGCCGAGGCGCGGGTCGAGCGCACCGATCGCGAGCCCGACGAACAGGGCGCCGGCAGGGCCGAACTTCACGGGTCCGAACGGGATGGCGCCCACGAGCGTTCCCAGCGCGACGGCCAGGAACAGCGTCAGCAGTGGCGTCGCCGCAAGGATCTCGATCACGCGACCATCCTATGACGGCGGGCCCCTATCATCGCCCGTCTGCCCCCGGCGCTGCTTCGTGGGAGACAATGGGGCATGCGCCAAGTCACAATTCATGAGTTCGGCTCTCCCGCAGTCCTGAAGATCGAGGAGGTCGCAGAACCGGCCCTCCTGCCGGGCGAGGTCCTGGTCGACGTCCACTACGCCGGCCTGAACCCGCTCGACTACAAGATCCGCGACGGCTCCTCCGGCATGGCCGCGAAGTTGACGTTGCCCAGCTCGCTCGGGCGCGAGTTCGTCGGCAAGATCCTCACCGCGGCGCCCGACGTCGACCTCGCCGCGCACGACCTGCGCGAGGGACAGTGGGTGTTCGGCATGCGCGCACACCCGGACGTGCGGGGCACCTACGCCGAGCGGATCTCGGTGAGCGTGGACTCGGTGGCCCCGGTCCTCGACGACAGCTCCCTGCCGCACTATGCCGGGCTGGCGCTCGTCGGTCTCACCGCGCTCGACGCGATCGAGCAGGCTGCCATCGCCCAGGGCGACACCGTGCTCATCCACGGCGGCTCCGGCGGCGTCGGGCAGCTGTTGATCCCGCTCGCGCTGCAGCGAGGGGCGTCGCAGGTGTGGGCCACCGGGCGCGCGGCGAACGCGGAACGCATCCGGGAGCTGGGCGCCACACCCATCCCCTACGACGGAGTGAACTGGCAGGAGGTGATCGCCGACGAGACCGAGGGTCGCGGCGTCGACTCGGTCATCGACACGCACTACTTCCGGACGTTCCTGCCGAGCCTCAACCACGTGGCCGACGGCGGCCGCATCGTCGCGCTGCCGTCGTTGGCGGACCTGACGCCGGCGAAGGAGCGCGGCATCGACGCCTCGGTACCGGGCATCGCCCCCACCAGGGAGAAGCTCGACTGGCTCGCGCGCGCGTTCGACGCCGGGGAACTGCCGCTGGAGGTGAGCGAGGTCCTGCCCATGGACGAGGTCGCCAGCGGCCACAAGCAGCTGGAGAGCGGCCACACCCGCGGCAAACTGATCCTCGACGTGCGGGCCTAGACTCGCGGTATGACTTCTTCGCGCGCTGAAGACGCCAGGCGACGGCTCGAGCTCGCCGAACAGCAGGCCCGCCGCGAGGCGGGCGAGGCGCAGGTGTTGATCGACGAGTTCGTCGCGGAGGCGAGGCGTCGGGGGATGCCGACGGTGCCGCTGAAGGCCCGCACGCTCGACGGGCACCTCGTGAAGACCGACAAGCGGGGCTGGTACCTGCGGCAGAACCACTCGATCGCGATCGACGAGGACGTCGGCTATCACTACCTCGTGGTGCCGGGCGGGTTCATGGAGCGCATCCGGGGCGTGCAGCTCCCGGGCACGCAGCCCACCCTCGTCATCGGGCGCGGCGGACGCGACGGCGAGACCGGCTACCTGCGCGAGTTCCTCGGCTGGGTGCTCGAGGGCCGGGTCAACCAGAAGGACTGAGGCACGGCCCGCGGCTACGCGCCGCTGCCCCGCAGGCTGTCCGCCACCTGCTCGCTGATCGCGACGTAGCCCTGGCCGGTGCTGGTGTAGGCGATGAGCTCCTGCTGGCGGTCGAGGAAACTCACGTCGACGGAGCCGAAGCCGGTGTGGCGCAGCGCACCCGTGCCGTCGTAGAGGAAGAAACCCGCCTGCTGGCGGAAGGCCATGAAGATGCTGTGGGCGCTGACGTAGCGACGCCGCAGGCACGGCGTGGTGCTGCTGCCGCCGGGCCAGCTCGTCACCTGATCCTCCTCGACGAGTTCGAGCGCCCAGACCGGGGGCTCGAGGGTCCATTCGATGTCTGTGAGGCCGGCGGTGTAGACGAAGTCCAGGAACGCCGTCCGCGGGCGGAGGGCCCGCAGGATCGCCAGGTGCTCACCGTGCGTGATGTCCGACACCTGCAAGAAACTCATATGGCCTCCTCAACTCGCACCATCGACGTCGATGGCGTGCTCCCAACGTATCCAGCCGGTGCCCATGATTCCATCACACGCTCCGACGCGGCGCGCCGCCACCGGATAACTCCCGAAACTTGTACCGAAGACGGTTCAACTTCCGGGAGTGATCGACAAATGGTGCATGGCGTGTTATCCAGTCGTTACCTTTCCACAGCGAACTGAGCTTCTCCACGGTTGTCCACATTTCTTGTGGACAACTCTGGCAATTTGTGCGCAACTCCTGAAAAGTTGTCCACAGGTGGCCACCTAACCCGTTGAGGTGACCCTCCCGCGACTTATGTTGTCGGTCCAAGGAGGGGCAATGGCGCGTCGGAAACCAGATCCACAACGGACTTCATCGTCGAGGCCCGAGGCCGTGCAGTTGCGGGCGCGTCGGAGCCCGAAGCTCGTGGCCGTCGGCGTGCTCGCGATCGTGCTCGGCGCGCTCGGCGCCGCGGCACTGTACAGCGCGGCCAACGACGAGGCCGGCGCGGTCACCGTCACCCGCCACATCCCGCGGGGCACCGAGATCGTGGCCGAGGATCTCGCCGTCGTCCAGGTGCCCGCGGGGTTCGCCGTCGACACCCTCCACGCCGACGACCTCGACTCCCTGGTCGGTGCCACCGCGCTCACCGACCTGCCCGAGGGCTCCTTCCCGTTGTCCTCCCACGTGGGCGAAGATCCGCTGCCGGAGGGACAGGCGCTGGTCGGATTCCGGATGTCGCACGGGCAGCTGCCCGTGTCCCCGATGCCATCGGGCACCACCATCCAGTTGGTCGACCTCAGCACCACCGCTCCCGCCCCCGCCGATCAGGCGCCCGCGGAGAGCGCGCCGGCACCGCAGCCCGCGGCCGCACCGTCGTCGACCGCCCCGATGCAGGCCGTCGTGGCGGTCGCGCCCACCATGCTCGAGGACGGCGCCTCGTTCACGCTCGACGTCCTCGTCGCGCTCGAGCACGCCGAGCAGGTCGCGCAGCTGGCCGCCGCCGGCGAGTTGGCGCTCGTCGTCGTGAAGGAGCCCTGATGGCGGTCATCCTCCTCACCTCCGCACCCGGAGCTCCGGGTACCTCGACGACGTCGCTCGCCCTCGCGCTCACCTGGCCCCGGCACGTGCTGTTGGCAGACACCGACCGCGACCCGTCCCAGGTGGTACTAGCTGGCTACCTCCGCGGCATGGATTCGGGCGGCCGCGGGCTGCCGTCGGTGGCGCAGGCGCACCGCGAGGGCCGCCCCCTCGACGACGAGCTCTGGCTGCATACCCTGCCGCTGACCGACGACGAGCACATCGAGCGCCGATTCCTCGCCGGGTTCGCCCAGCCTGCTGCCGTGAAGCTTTTCGACACCGTCTGGTCCCGGCTCGGTGAGGCCTTCGATGTGCTCGACGAGCGCGGCATCGACGTGCTGGTCGACGCCGGCCGCATCAGCTCCCAGGGGTTGCCGTCGGGGCTGCTCGCGTCGGCGGACGTCGTCGTCGCGGTCACGAGGTCGTCGCTGCGCTCGCTGGCCGCGCTCAGGCTCCATATCCCGACGTTGCAGGACCAGCTGCGATCCCTCCCCGTGGACGTGCCGCTCGGGCTCGGCATCGTCGGCCCCTCCGAGCCGTACGCCACGGGCGACATCGAGCGCCAGTTCGGTGTCGCATCCTGGCTGGAGCTCTCCCTGGATGCCAAGGCCGCCGCCGTCCTCATCGACGGCGCGCCGGAGCCCAGGCGCTTCCACGACCAGCTGTTCCTTGGGCGCACGCGATCCCAGGCGAAGCGGTTGCGGGAACGGGTCGAGGGGCTCCGCGCGAGCCGGGAGGCGCTGGTGGCCCATGTCTGACGCACCTTCGCTCGCTTCCACCCTCGAACTGCTGGGGCCGATGCCCGTCTCACAACCCTCGGGTCCCGCGTCCCAGCCCACACCGCCGCGACGGGTGACCGGCGCGATGACACCTATCGACTGGGGCATCGTCGTCACCCTCCGCCGCGAGGCCGCCCAGCACATCTCCACCGCCTCCGAGCAGTGGCTCGACGAACGCGGCGCACCGATGCCCGACGAGGACCTCCGCGTCCACGCGC
>JAAYZP010000496.1 GCA_012514785.1 Propionibacterium sp.
CTGCGACTTCTCGTTCTGGCAGCTGACGACGATGCCGGTGGGCACGTGCGTGATCCGCACGGCGGAGTCCGTCGTGTTGACGGACTGGCCGCCCGGGCCCGAGGAGCGGAACACGTCCACCCGCATGTCGGCCTCAGGGATGTCGACGTGATCGGTCTCCTCCGTCACCGGCAGCACCTCGACGCCGGCGAACGTCGTCTGGCGGCGACCCTGGTTGTCGAAGGGCGAGATGCGCACCAGGCGGTGGGTGCCCTGCTCCACCGACAGCGTGCCGTAGGCGAACGGGGCCTTGACGGCGAACGTCACCGACTTGAGCCCGGCCTCCTCCGCGTACGAGGTGTCGTAGACCTCGACGGAGTACCCGTGCCGGTCGGCCCACCTCGTGTACATGCGCATCAGCATCTCGGTGAAGTCCGCGGCATCGACGCCGCCGGCCTCGGCGCGGATGGTGATCAGCGCGTCGCGGGGGTCGTACTCGCCGGAGAGGAGCGTGCGCACCTCGAGCGTCTCGATGTCCTTCGCCAGCTTGTCGAGTTCGGCAACGACCTCGGCGGCGGTGTCCTCGTCGTCTTCCTCCTGCGCCAGTTCGAGCATCAGGGAGGCGTCATCCACGCGGCTGCGCAACCCCACCAGGCGCTCCAGCTCAGAGTTCTTCGCGGAGAGTTGCGACGTCACGCGCTGCGCGTTGTCCTGGTCGTCCCAGAGATCGGGGGCCGCCACCTGCTCCTCGAGCTCGGCGATCTCCGACCTGAGCTTGGGCACGTCGGCCACCGCTTCGATCGATTCCAGCGAATGATCCAGCGTTGCAATACGGTTTTCGATATCTTCCAGAGCCACAATCCGCCATTCTACCCACGCGGACCAGCCCCGGGCCGCATCCACTAGCCTGGGACGCATGGTTTCGAACTTCAACGATGATCTGCGCCTGGCCCACATCATGGCGGACGACGCCGACTCCCTCGCGATGAACCGGTTCAAGGCACAGGACCTGAAGTTCAGCTCAAAACCCGACAACACGCCCGTCACGGAGGCGGACACGGCGGTGGAGACGTCGCTGCGCCGCACCCTCTCACGCACGCGGCCCCGCGACAGCATCCTCGGCGAGGAGCTGGGCACCTCCGGCGAGTCGCCGCGTCGCTGGATCATCGACCCCATCGACGGCACGAAGAACTACCTGCGCGGGGTGCCCGTGTGGGCCACGCTGATCGCGCTGGAGGTGGAGGGCGAGATCGTCGCCTCCGTCGTCTCCGCGCCGGCGCTCAGCCGGCGTTGGTGGGCGTCGAAGGGTGGCGGCGCCTTCACCGGGCGCAACATCCTGAACGCCACGCAGCTGCACGTCTCCCGGGTGGCGAACATCGTCGACTCGTCGCTGTCCTACTCCTCGCTCGACGGCTGGGTCGATTCCGCCCGTGGCCAGGGCTTCGTCAACCTGATGCGCGACTCGTGGCGCACGCGCGCCTACGGCGACTTCTGGAGCTACATGCTCGTCGCCGAGGGCGCCGTCGACGTGGCGAGCGAACCGGAGTTGGAGATCTACGACATGGCGGCACTGGACATCATCGTGCGCGAGGCCGGCGGTCGGTTCACGAACCTCGACGGCGCCGACGGCATCGCCGGCCCGGGCGCGATCGCCACCAACGGTCTCCTGCACGAGGCCGTGCTGGGCTACCTCCGCGAGGAGCCCGAGGAGGAGTAGCCTCCCCGGCGCACGATGGTGGCGCCCGGCGGCAGCTCAATCACCAAAGCCCCTGAAGGTCAGCTCACGGCAGCACGCGGACGCGCAGCGTGCCGTCGAGGCGGCGGAGCTCGTCGAGGAGGCCCTCCTGGGGCGAGCCCTGCACGTCGGTGACGGAGTAGCCGATCTGCCCGCGGGTGGAGAGCTGCTGCGCGCCGATGTTGAGGTCGCTCGCGGCGAAGATCGAGTTCAGCCCGGCCATGACGCCCGGCACGTTGCGGTGCAGGTGCAGGATGCGACGCGATTGGAACGGTCCTGCGGCGATGTCGGGCAGGTTGACGGACATCGACGTCGACCCCAGCGCCTCGTAGTCGGACAGCTTGCCGGCGACGTAGCGGCCGATGTCCACCTGGGCCTCCTGTGTGGAGCCGCCCACGTGCGGGGTGAGGATCACGTTCGACATGCCCTGCAGCTGCGTGATGAAGTTGGCGTCGCGCTTCTTCGGCTCGGTGGGGAACACGTCGATCGCCGCGCCGGCGAGGTGCCCGCTGGCGAGCGCGCCGTGCAGCGCCTCGATGTCGACGATGTGGCCCCGGCACAGGTTGAGGAACAGGGCGCGCCTCGGCATGAGCGCGAACTCGCGGGCCCCGAACAGGTTGGCGTTGGCGGCGCGCCCGTC
>JAAYZP010000497.1 GCA_012514785.1 Propionibacterium sp.
ATCATCGCCCGCACCATGGGCGAATTCAACCACCTCGATCAGATCCGCGAGGTCGTCATCGCCCGTCGTGCAGGCAACAGGCTCTACCTGCGAGATATCGCCCAGGTCGTCGATTCCCACGAAGACGAACGAATTATCACCCGATTCAACGGGGAGCCCTGCGTCAAACTGTCGGTCTTCAAAGAGGCCGAGGCCAATACTGTCGAGGTCGCCCTCGCAGTGGAAACACAACTCGACGAACTCGACCCCGTGCTGCCGGAGGGACTTGAACTCGGATTCGTCGAGAACCAGGCCGACTACGTGGCCGGAGCGCTGGCGGGCGTGAGAGATGCAGCCATTGGGGCGATGGTTCTGCTGGTGCTTGTGGTGTGGCTGTTCCTCGGCAGCTTCCGCCAGGTGGTCGTCATGATCGTCGCCTTGCCGCTGACTCTGATCATCAACTTCGGCCTGATGAAGGTCGCCGGTTTTTCGCTCAACATCTTCTCCCTCGGCGGCCTGGTCGTGGCTATTGGTGTGGTGCTCGACAACTCCATCGTAGTCATCGAGAACATCAGCAGACTGAGGCACGAACGACCCGACCAAGCATCCGATCAACATGCCATCGGCGGCTCGGCCGAGGTCGGCCCCGCCATCGTCGCCGCCACCGTATCGTTCCTGGCGCTGTTCGTTCCGTTCCTGCTGGTCCCCGGCTTGACCAGCCTGCTGTTCCGCGAACTGATCCTCGTCATTGCGGGCATTGTCATCATCAGCCTGGCCGTGGCGGTGACCCTCACGCCCATGCTCGTCACGATATTCTTCGGCCGGTCCACTCAACGCCGCAACGCCACGAGATTCGAGCGGTTCTTCGACCGATTCACCGACGGGTACGGCTGGTTGCTCGATCTGGCCCTGCATGCCCCCGGCGCCGTGGCGATCACGTTCGTCGCCGTGCTCGGACTGGCCCTCTTTGCCATGGGCCGAGTGGGAGGCGAGTTTCTGCCCCCGATCGATGACGGGCGAATCATGGTCAAGGTCATCATGCCCACAGGGGCGGCCGTGCGGGAAACCGACAAGGTTCTTCGACAGATCGAACAGCGACTGGCGGACGATCCCCTCATAGAGAGCACCTTCGCCATGGCCGGCGGACAGGTCATGGGACTATACACCTACGAAGTCGCAAACCAGGGACAAATCGACATCCAACTCGTCCCAAAGTCCAACCGTGACATCGGAACCACCGACTATGTCACAAGGCTCCAACCCATCGTCGCCCAGGCCACCGCGTTCGGCGGAAGGATCATGGCCCGACAGATGCCCATCAAGGGCATTCACGGCCTGCGAGCCGCGGAAGTGGTCGTCGAGATCCGAGGCCAGGAAATGGACTCCCTGGCCGACCTGGCCGAACGGACAGCCGAGACGATGGCAGGCATGAGCGGGTTCCGAAACGTCGCGGTGTCGATGGACATCACCAAACCCGAGTACCAGGTGCGGGTGGATCGCACCAAGGCGGCCGAACTCGGTATTTCGGTTGCCGACATCTCCGGCACGCTGCGTTCGTTGATCACCGGCGCGGTCGTCAGCCGATTCCGCCAGGCCGGAGAATATTACGACATGCGGATGCTGGTCCCCGAAAGCCAACTCACCTCCCGTCGGCAGGTGGAGAACCTCGTCGTCTCCGGCAGTGGCGGCGACGCCATCCGGGTACGTGACGTGGCGAACGTCCGCCAAGCCGTCGGTCCGCTGGAGATCGTCCGCAAGAACCAGGTGAAGCAGGTGTCCGTCGAAGCCAGCACCGCGAACGTCGATCTGGCCACCGCCATGGCCACCCTCCGCACCACGCTCAAAAACATCGACCGCCCCGCCGGCTACGAGTTCGGCTTCGGCGGCCAAGCCGAACTCATGGCCGACA
>JAAYZP010000498.1 GCA_012514785.1 Propionibacterium sp.
CGGTGATCACTGGTGGAAGCTACTGCGTCATCATGGGGGGAATCCTGCTGGTGGCCGCCCCACTGACGTCGGACGATCGCGTCTACCTTGCGCTCTGCCTCGTCACCGGGCCAGGTCTCGGTTACTTGGCCGGAGCCCTCGACGGAGGACTCTTTCTGGTGGCCGATATGGTTCGCCGCCATCTGCCGGACGGTAAAGTGGAGGTCGCCGGCGAAGTTCCCGCCGAAGAACCTTGCGTTGATCAGGGGCAACCCGACTGATGCCGCCTCGACTCAATTTTGGCCGTCATTAGAATGGGGCTTCGCTCTTAACCCGTTGCGCCGACTCCTCGACTCCCCCCAACCGTGTCCGATCAACTCACCCATTTCGACGACACGGGCGCGGCGCGGATGGTCGACGTTGCCGCCAAAGGGGTGACCCTCCGCGAGGCATCGGCCAGTGGGCTGGTGCGGATGTCCCCTGCGACCCTTGCTCAGGTGACCGGAGCTGGAACGCACAAGGGAAATGTCCTCGAAGTCGCCCGGCTGGCCGGAATCATGGCCGCCAAGCGGACGGGGGAGCTGATTCCGCTATGTCATCCCATCGGACTCGATGGGGCCGAGATCGACTTCGCGGCGGTCGGTGAAACAGGGCTTTCCATCACCAGCCGCGTCCGCACGACAGGCCGAACGGGGGTGGAAATGGAGGCCCTCACGGCGGTCGCGGTGGCTGCCCTAACCGTCATCGACATGGTAAAGTCAGTGGACCGCGGCGTGGAAATCGAGGGGGTGCGGCTCGACTCGAAGTCGGGTGGTCAAAGTGGCAACTGGCGACGGTCGGACCTGCCGACCGATGCGGCAACCTCCGAACGGGACCAGGTCCCGCCGGGCGGGTCAGATAGCCCGGCGCATGGGACAAAGGATAGAGGGAATGAATCAGGTTGACGCCATCCGCTCGCCACACGCCAGCGTACCGAGCGACTTGTTTTCCCTCGTCCGGCCTGAGCTCGCTCAGGTCGAACAGCGATTGCAGTCGGAACTGCGAACGCGCCACGAGATGGTCGACCAGGTCGTCCGCCACGGCTACCGCCTGGGAGGCAAGCGGCTCCGCCCGGCGCTCGTCCTGCTGGCCGCCAGGGCCTGTGGCGACATTGGCCACGAGCACGAAACGTTGGCCGTCGTCGTTGAAATGATTCACACGGCCACCCTCGTTCACGACGACGTCCTCGACGAGGCCGAACTCCGCCGCCACGTCGACACGGTGAACGCCCGCTGGGGCAACGAGACGAGCGTGCTGCTCGGCGACTTTCTCTTCTCCCATGCCTTCTACCTGGCGAGCACCCTCGGCACTGTCGAGGCCTGCCGTCTGATCGGCCGCTCGACGAACATCGTCTGCGAAGGAGAAATGCGTCAGACCCTGTCCGAAGGGGATCTCTCTATTAGCGAAGCCGACTACCTGGCGATCATCGACGCCAAAACGGCCGAGCTCTGTGCCTGCTGCTGCGAACTCGGGGCTCGCTACACGGGGGCCTCCGACGCGGTGGTCCAGGCCCTTTCGACTTACGGTCGTCACCTTGGCATCGCGTTTCAG
>JAAYZP010000499.1 GCA_012514785.1 Propionibacterium sp.
CAGCCAGGCCGCGTCGCGTCGGCCGCCGGCGGCCGCGAGCAGCGCGCCCACGAGCGAGCGCACCATCGAGTGGCAGAACGCGTCGGCCAGCAGGTGGATCTCGACGACGCCGTCGTCGCGACGACGCGCGCCCAGCTCGCGCAGCTCCCGGATGGTGGTGGCGCCGTCGCGAGGTTTGCAGAAGGGGGCGAAGTCGCGGAGCCCCAGCAGCAGGGGTGCGAGCTCGTTCAGGCGCTCGACGTCGACCGGCTGCGGCACCGCGATGACGTGGCCGCGCAGCAGCGGGTCGGGCGGGGCGTCCTGCTCGACGACGCGGTAGCTGTAGCGGCGCCAGGCGGCCGAGAACCGGGCGTCGAAGCCGGCGGGTGCCGGGGTGACGCGGTGCACGACGATGTCGTCGGGCAGCACGCGGCGGAGTCGGTGCAGGAGGGTGGAGGCGACGTCGTCGCCCTCGCCCGGGGCGGGGAGGTCGACGTGCGCGACCTGCCCGCGGGCGTGGACGCCGGCGTCGGTGCGGCCGGCGACCACCACCTGCGCCGGCTCCGCCAGGCGCAGCACGCGCGTGGTCCACAGCTCCAGCTCGCCCTGCACGGTGCGCTGCCCGGGCTGCCTGGCCCAGCCGTGGAACTCGCGGCCGTCGTAGGCCAGGTCGATCCGCAGCCTCATGGCCGCCGCCGGTAGGTGAGGTCGAACACCTGCCGGCCCTGGGCGATGCCGCGGGCCTCGTACTTCGTCACCGGGCGCTCCGCCAGCCGCGGGGACCAGCCGCCGTGCACGTTCTCGAGCGCGGGGTGGTCGTCGAGTTGCTCGCGCATCCAGAGCGCGTAGTCCTCCCAGTCGGTGGCCAGCCGCCACAGGCCGGCCGGGCGCAGCTTGGCGGCCACGACGTCGCCGAAGCTCCGCGACACCAGCCGGCGCTTGTGGTGGCGCGCCTTGTGCCACGGGTCGGCGAAGAACGTCCACAGCTCGCCGACGGTGGCGTCGTCGAAGAGTTGGCCGAGCGCCTGGGCGCCGTCGGCGACCACGAGCCTCACGTTGGTGACACCGTCGCGGCCGAGTCGGCCGAGCGTCGAGGCGACGGCGGGTTCGAACACCTCGAAGGCGACGACGTTCGCGTCCGGCCTCCCGGCCGCCATGGGCACGAGCGAGTCGCCCGCGCCGGAGCCGATCTCGACGATGAGCTCCGCCTCGCGCCCGAACTCCTCCGCCCAGTCGACGGCGGCGCCCTCGGCCAGCGAGGTTGAGAGTTCTCCCGCGGGGACGTCGACGATGTAGTCCGCGGCGTGCCTGTTCCAGGCGCCGCGCTGCGAGTCATTCATGCGGGAGCTGCGTCGCACGAAGCTCATCACCTGGCGGTGCACGCGTCGATCGGTCACCGCAACACTGTAGCGGGGTTCACGATTGTCGCGACGCCCGCGGTGGGTAGGCTGACGGCACAACCTAGGAGGAATCCATGCGCACTGTCCTCAACCTCATCTGGCTGCTGTTCGGCGGCATCTGGCTCGCGTTGGCGTACCTGATCGTCGGCATCATCAGCTGCCTGCTCATCGTCACGATCCCGGTCGGCGTCGCCTTCATGCGGATGGCCCGCTACGTCGTGTGGCCGTTCGGCAAGGAAGTCGTCCGGAAACCCGACGCGGGGGCGTTCTCGACCGTCATCAACGTGATCTGGTTCATCCTGATCGGCTGGGTCCTCGCGCTCGTGCACATCGTCGCGGCGCTCGGCCAGGCGATCACGATCATCGGCCTGACCAACGCCGTCGTCAGCCTGAAGATGATCCCTGTGAGCTGCTTCCCGTTCGGCAAGCGCATCGTCGATTCGCGCTTCTGAGCCAAGGAAGCAGCGGGCGGCACCGGAGGAGAGAGCCGGTGCCGCCCGCTGCGGGTCGAGGGGGTAAGGGGTATCAGGCCTCGCGGGTCTCGCGTTCGACGTGGACACCGTCGCCGGTGTTGGTGCGGGACTCCGCGGTGCGCACGGAGCGGGAGCGCGCGCCGACGACGAGCCCCAGCAGGAGCCAGAGCGCGGCACCGCCCATGAAGATGTACCCGATCAGTGCCAGGTCGACACCCTCGAGCGCGTCCGGGACAGCGAATGCGAGGATCGCGCCGATGATTGCCAGCGCGACCGGTCCACCAATGTTCACATAGTTCATGTAACTAACAGTACGACAGTTGCGGGTCACTGTCACGTGTTTGGTTGAAGGCGCAGCCAGTCGGGCCGAGCCGTGGTCACCTGTGCGTCGACGTCGCCGCACTCGAGGCATCTGCCCTCCTGGTCGCTGCCCGAAGGGCGGGGCGTCGGCTGGGGCTCAGTAGTCGGCGGAGTCGAGGATCAGCGTGACCGGGCCGTCGTTGACGAGTTCGACGTCCATCATCGCCCCGAACCTGCCCGTCTCGACGTGCGCGCCCAGGCCGCGCAGCGACTCGACGAACGCGTCGAACAGTGGCTCGCTCGCCGGCCCCGGCGCCGCCTTCGACCACGACGGCCGGCGCCCCTTCCTCGTGTCCGCGTACAGCGTGAACTGGCTCACCGCGAGGATCGGGGCCCGGGCGTCGCTGGCGGAGCGTTCGTCGTCGAGGATCCGGAGGTTCCACAGCTTCGACGCCAGCTTGGCGCCGGTCGCCTCCGTGTCGTCGTGGGTGATCCCCACCAGGGCGACGAGCCCGGGCGAGGGGAGCCGCCCCACGACGTCGCCGTCCACCCTGACCTCGGCGGAACTCGCTCGCTGCACCACGATTCTCATGCCCCACAAGCTATCCGCAGGCCCGAGCCGACGCCAGGTATGCTGGACCGGTGCCCGCCGCGAAGGCCCGCGGATCGGCGATTTTGACCATGGCGCCAAGAAGGCTTAAGATGACTAGCTGTTGCGCGCCGTGTCGGCCGGATCTTTCGTGCCCCGTCAGCAAGCAACCATCAGGCAATGAAGTAAACAAGTTGGAAGTTGGTCTACGTTCGTGTCCACGTACACCCCGAAGCCAGGCGACATCGTCAGGAACTGGCATGTGATCGACGCCGAGGATATCGTCCTCGGGCGCCTCGCCGTCGCCGCTGCGACGCTGCTGCGTGGCAAGCACAAGGCCACCTTCGCACCCCATGTTGATGGCGGCGACTTCGTCATCATCGTCAACGCGTCCAAGATCGCGCTGACCGGCAACAAGCGCGCGGATGACCTGCGCCACTCGCACTCGGGCTTCCCCGGTGGTTTGAAGACCGTCCCGGTCGGCGAACTGCTGCAGAAGGACCCCCGCAAGGCGGTCGAGCGTGCGGTTCGTGGGATGCTCCCGAAGAACAAGCTTGCGCGTCAGCTGATAACCAAGCTCAAGGTTTACTCCGGCCCCGAGCACCCGCACGTTGCGCAGAAGCCGCAGCCGTACGAGATCACCCAGATCGCCCAGTAACGAGAACGCAGAGACTTTATATATGAGCACTGAAGTTGTTGAGGAGACCGGGGGCGACGAGATCGCTCCGTTCACCGACGAGCAGGACCGCGAGATCGCGTACCGCTCGGATTCCAACCCGGCCGTCGCCGAGGGCATCCAGGAGCGTCCGGCCGTCGTCGCGCCCGGCGCGGGGCTTGGCCGTCGCAAGGAAGCCATCGCGCGCGTCCGCATCCTCCCGGGCTCCGGCTCGTGGAAGATCAACGGCCGCACGCTCGAGGAGTACTTCCCGAACAAGCTGCACCAGCAGACCATCAACGAGCCCTTCGTCACCGCGGGTCTCGTCGGCGCCTACGACGTGATCGCGCTGATCGACGGCGGCGGCAACACCGGCCAGGCCGGTGCGCTGCGCCTGGGCATCGCCCGCGCGCTGAACGCCGTCGACGTCGAGGCCTCGCGCCCGGTGCTGAAGAAGGCCGGTCTCCTGACCCGCGACGCCCGCATCAAGGAGCGTCACAAGGCCGGACTCAAGAAGGCCCGCAAGGCTCCGCAGTACAGCAAGCGCTGATCCGCCGCACTGCTTCCGCCGCGTGCCCGTCCCCGATCCTGGGGGCGGGCACGCGCGTTTTTTCGCATCCTTGAGGGCATCCTCGCTACAGTCTGTGCCTATGGCACGTTACTTTGGCACCGACGGTGTTCGCGGCACCGCCAACGTTGATCTCACAGCAGACCTGGCGATGCACCTCTCGGTGGCGGCAGCCCACGTCCTCGGGGAGGCCGGGGCGCTCACCAGCACCCGGCCGTTCGCGGTCGTCGGGCGCGACCCCCGGGCGAGCGGCGAGTTCCTGGAGGCCGCCGTCGTGGCGGGGCTGGCGTCGGCGGGTATCGACGTCGTGCGGGTCGGGGTGATCCCGACGCCCGCGGTCGCCTACCTGGTGGACCAGATGGAGGCCGACCTCGGGATCATGATCTCCGCCTCCCACAACGCCATGCCGGACAACGGCATCAAGTTCTTCTCCCGCGGGGGCGTCAAGCTCAACGACTACCTGGAGGACGCCATCGAGGCGCGCCTCGACGAGGACTGGGACCGCCCCGTCGGCGACAAGGTCGGGCGTGTGCGCGTCGAGTTCGACGCCGTCGAGCGGTACATCGAGCACCTCGTCGACTCGCTGGTCGGGGTCTCGCTGGAGGGCATCAAGCTGGTGCTCGACTGCGCCAACGGCGCCGCCTCGACGACGGCCGTCGCCACGTTCGAGCGCTGCGGCGCCGAGGTGATCGCCATCCACAACGAACCCGACGGCCTCAACATCAACGAGCACTGCGGCTCCACCCACATGGGCTCCCTGATGGCGAGGGTGCGCGAGGAGGGCGCCCACCTCGGGATCGCCCTCGACGGCGACGCGGACCGCTGCCTCGCCGTCGACGCCGACGGCGAGCTGATCGACGGTGACAAGATCCTCGCCATCCTCGCGATCGCGATGAAGGAGCGCCACCGCCTCCACACCGACACCGTCGTGGCCACCGTGATGAGCAACCTCGGCTTCCTCACCGCCATGCGCGAGCACGGCATCCGC
Organism: Propionibacterium sp.; assembly: GCA_012514785.1. GTDB lineage: Bacteria > Actinomycetota > Actinomycetes > Propionibacteriales > Propionibacteriaceae > Arachnia. Next base: position 4,953 of record JAAYZP010000499.1, read on the forward strand.
GTCGACCAGACGAAGGTGGGCGACCGCTACGTGCTGGAATCGATGAACGCCAACGGTTCGCGCTCGGCGGAGAGCAGTCCGGGCACGTCATCATCAACGACTACGCCAACACCGGCGACGGCACGCTCACCGGCCCGCACCTGGCGGCCCGCATGGTCACCACCGGCAAGTCCATCAAGGAGCTGGCCTCCGTCATGCAGGTCATGCCGCAGTCGCTGGTCAACGTCCGCGGCGTCGACAAGCTGCGCGCCGGGCTGGACAACGACGTCAACCAGGCGGTCAGCGCCGCCGCCCAGCGCCCCGGGGACAACGGCCGCGTCCTCCTGCGCCCCTCCGGCACCGAGCCCGTCGTGCGCGTGATGGTGGAGGCGCCGACGCAGGACGAGGCCGACCGCATCGCCGGCGAGCTCGCCGACGTGGTGAGGGCCCGGCTCGCGTTGTAGGCGTGAATATAAGCTCGACACAAATCAATCGAAGGACATCCCATGCTTGCTGAACGTTCCGCGCAGGTGCAGCTCCTGCGCCTGACCGACCTCGACGCCGAGATGGCGAGGGTGAAGCACGCAGCGCAGAGCCTCCCGCAGCACCAGGCGATCCAGTCGCTCATGGAGCAGCGCCAGCAGGCCGGGGACAACGTCACCGCGCTGACGACGAACGCCGACGACCTCGAGGTGGCCACGCGTCGCGCCGAGGCCGACCTCGTCCCCGTGCGGGCCCGGCTGGAACGCAACCAGGAACGCATCGACGGCGGCTCCATCTCGGATGCGAAGGTGCTGCGCGGCCTGATCGACGAGACCGAGCACCTGAAGGGCCGGATCTCCGACCTGGAGGACGAGCAGCTGGAGATCATGGGGCAGGCGGAGGAGGCCGTCGCCGCCCGCGAGGAGGCCGCGAACCGCAAGGTCTCGATCGAGGACGATCTGCGCGGCGTCGTCGCGGAGCGGGACGAGGCGGTGGCCGGGCTCCAGGAGGAGGCGAAGTCCATCGCCGCCACCCGCCAGGGCATCGCGACGACGCTGCCCGCAAACCTGCTGGGGCTGTACGAGAAGCTGCGGGCCTCCACGGGGCTCGGCGCCGCGAGGCTCGTGCGCGGGCGCTGCGGCGGCTGCCAGCTGGAGCTGACCGTCGCCGACCGCGACCGGTTCCGCAAGGCGCCCGACAACGAGGTGCTGCGCTGCGTGGAGTGCGACCGCATCCTGCTGCGTGTGGAGGAATCCTTCTGATGCGTCTGCATCACCTGGCCGACGTGCCGAGGAAGGCGCGCCCCGCGATCTCGGAGCTGCAGCGTCGCCTCGAACTGCCGCTGGAGTTCCCCGACGAGGTGCTCGCCCAGGCCGAGGAGCTGCGTCGCAACCCGCCCAGCACCGACGGCTACACCGACCGCACGGACATCGAGTTCGTCACCATCGACCCGCCGTCCAGCACCGACCTCGACCAGGCGCTGCACATCGAGCGGGAGGACGACGGCTACCTCGTGCACTACGCGATCGCCGACGTCGGCCACTTCGTGGAGCCCGGGTCGCCGCTCGACGTCGAGGCGCACCGTCGCGGCCAGACGCTCTACGCGCCCGGCGCGCGGATCCCGCTGCACCCGCCCGCGCTCAGCGAGGACGCGGGCTCCCTGCTCGCCGACGGTCGCCCCCGGCCCGCGGTGCTGTGGAGCCACCACCTGGACGCCGACGGCAACGTCCGGCACGCCGAGGTGGAGCGCGCGATGGTGCTCAACCGGCACAAGCTCCACTACGCCGGCGTGCAGGCCGACCTCGACGCCGGCCGCGCACACCCCAGCGTGGCGCTGCTCCCGACGGTGGGGGAGCTGCGCGCCCGCATCGAGGTCGAGCGCGGCGGCATCTCGCTCAACCTGCCGCAGCAGGAGATCGTGGATGCCGGCCGCCATTGGGAGCTCAGCTTCCGCGGGCTCGTGCCCGTGGAGGACCACAACGCCCAGATCTCGCTGCTCACCGGCTTCGTCGCCGCCCGCATGCAGATCGACGGCGGCTACGGCGTCCTGCGCACCCTGCCGCCGGCGGAGCCGTCGTCGGTGGATCGCCTGCGCCGCGCCGCCGCGACGATCGGCGTGCCGTGGGAAGAAGGGGAGTCCTACCCGGAGTTCGTCCGTCGCCTCGACCCGAACGACCCGCGCGAGCTCGCCGTGCTCACCAAGTGCACGATCCTGTTCCGGGGTGCCGGCTACCTGACGTTCTTCGGGCAGGTGCCCGACGGCAACCTCAAGCACAACGCGCTGGGCGCCGAGTACGCCCACACCACCGCGCCGCTGCGTCGGCTGGTCGACCGCTACGTGCTGGAGATCTGCCTGTCGCTCGCGAACGGCACGGCCGTGCCCGACTGGGTCCTCCGAGGCATGCCGGAGCTGCCCGAGCAGATGCGGAGCTCCGGCCGTCGCGCGAGCGCGTACGAGAACGGCGTGCTGGACATCGCGGAAGCGCTCGTGCTGCACGGCCGCGAGGGCGAGCTGATGGAGGGCGTCCTCGTCGACGTCAACCCCCGCACCCGGCGCGGCACCGTGCAGATCCCCGACTCCGCCGTCGAGCTCCACGTGCAGGCCAACCCGAGGTCGGTGGGGGAGACGATCCGGGTGCGCGTGGACCGGGTCGACGTCACCACCGGCGACGTGGAGCTGACGCGCGTCAACTGACCGCGGCGCGGTAGGATGGATCCTTGGACGAGTCGGCCAGATGATCGCGGCCCCACGGGGCTGAGGAAAGTCCGGGCTCCGAAGAGCAGGGTGGTGGGTAACGCCCACCCGGGGTGACCCGCGGGAAAGTGCCACAGAAAGCAGACCGCCTGGCAACAGGTAAGGGTGAAACGGTGGTGTAAGAGACCACCAGCGCCCCAGGTGACTGGGGCGGCTCGGTAAACCCCACCCGGAGCAAGACCAAGAACGCCGGTCCGCCGGCAGCGGATACCGTCCGAGGGCTGCTCGCCCGAGGTGTCCGGGTAGGTCGCACGAGCGGCGCGGCAACGCGTCGCCTCAGATAGATGATCATCCTTCGACAAAACCCGGCTTACCGGCCGGCTCGTCCCCTTGAGCCAGGGATCCTGGCTAAGAGTCAGCGCAGCTACCGGATCCGGTAGCTGCGCTCACTCCTAGTGACCGGCGGGTCAGGGGAGCGTCAGGATCTCCGCGCCGTCGTCGGTGACGACGATCGAGTGCTCGAACTGCGCGCAGCGCGACTTGTCCAGCGTCGTGACGGTCCAGCCGTCGTCCCACACCTCGGACTCGTAGTTGCCCAGCGTGAGCATCGGCTCGATCGTGAACGTCATGCCCTTCTCCATCCGGGTGTCCAGGCGCGGCTCGTCGTAGTGCAGGACCACGAGGCCGGAGTGGAAGGCGGTGTGCACGCCGTGTCCGGTGTAGTCGCGCACGACGCCGTAGTTGAAGCGCTTCGCGTACGCCTCGATCACGCGGCCGATCACCGAGAACGGGCGGCCCGGGCGCACCGCCTTGATCGCGCGGTTGAGCGACTCCTGCGTGCGCTCGGTCAGCAGGCGGGACTCCTCGTCGACGTCGCCGCAGTAGAACGTGTAGCAGTTGTCGCCGTGCACGCCGTCCTTGAACGCGGTGCAGTCGATCTTCACCAGATCGCCCTCCTCGATCGGGCGCATGTCCGGGATGCCGTGGCAGATCACCTCGTTGACCGACGTGCAGATCGACTTCGAGAAGCCCCGGTATCCCAGCGACGACGGGTAGGCCCCGTGGTCCAGCATGTACTCGTGCGCGATCCGGTCCAGCTCGTCGGTGGTGACGCCCGGCGCGATGGCCTTGCCGGCCTCGTGCATCGCCTGCGACGCGATCCTGCCGGCCACCCGCATGCGCTCGATGACGTCGTCGGACTGCACGTGCGAACCCTGGTACGGCTGCGGCGCGTCCTTCCACGCATATTCGGGGCGCGGGA
>JAAYZP010000500.1 GCA_012514785.1 Propionibacterium sp.
CGCCGACAGCACCGGCGACGTGATCAGGGAGAACGCCTCCTAGACCCCGTGCAGCCTGGCCTGGAGGTCGCGCACCTGCGCACTCAACTCCTCGTCCGGACCTGCGACGACGACGTCGCGCACCACATCGGTGACCGGCAGCGCCATCACCGGCCCCGGTGCCATACCCCACTCCCGGTGCCAGCCGGTCAACTGCGCACTGCTGCTCGCGTAGACGATGCGGCCCAGCCCCACCCAGCCGTGGGCGGCCGCGCACATCGGGCAGTGCTCGCCGGAGGTGTACACCGTCGAGGCCGCGCGTTCCTCGGGGGAGAGGTGGGCCGCTGCCCAGCGCGCGATCTCGAACTCGGGGTGCCGCGTGTGGTCCCCGCCCGCGACGCGGTTGCGGTCCTCGAACCGGACCACGCCGTCGGCGTCGACCAGGATGGAGCCGAACGGCTCGTCCCCGTCCTCCAGCGCCTCGGCGGCCAGCGCCACGCATCGGCGCAGGTGTTCGCGGTCCAGGTCAGTGATCGCGGTCTCGGTCATAGGCCCCAGCCTAGCGATCCGTTGTGCGCCGCCCCCGTCATACGCTGACTCGCATGCCCGACCCGATGCTCCTCACCCTGACCGTCGCTCGACGGCCGGACGTGGGAGTCAGGCTGGTCCCACGGCGATTCGATGCCCCGCGCCCTTCGGCGGGCGACGATCGGTCGAATCGTCGTGCTGGGGCGCCCGCGCCTGATGATCAATGACCCTCTGGAACGGCGGCGCGCGGAGCAGGCCATGGTCGAGGGTGGCCACACGTTCCACTTGGACCCTCCGAAGGACGTCCAGGTCAGCGTCGACGACCGAGGCGCCGTCGAATGGGTGCTCAGCTGAGCAACGCAGCCCCCGGGCCTCAGTCCTCCTTGTGCGCGGGTGCGTCGACAACCTCGTGTCCGTGTTTCCGGCGACGCAGCCCGCTGGCGATCAGCCTTCGGACGAGCTCGATGGAGCGCACCTGCGTCGCGCCCAGCGCGATCAGCTCGTCGTACCTATCGATCGGCACGTCGTAGTGGTCTCGCTCGAACGCCCGGCGGGGGAGGCCAGCGCGCTCGGCGAACTCGTGCAGCTCGTCGAAGGTCTCGTCCGAGACGAGATGCCCCCACAGCGTGCCGTGCGCCGGCCACACGGGCGGGTCAAGAAGGATCGCCATCCACCCATCTTCCCACGGGGCGCAAGCCCCAGGTCAGCCTTGAGCGCCTCAGGCTCAACCTTGAAGTTGAGTGTGTTACACTCAACGTAAACGTGAAAGCAACAGGAGGCACAACTATGACCACGTATTACGATCCGTTCCGTGAAATTGGGCGTCTGTTCAACAGCACGCTCCGCGCACCGAGCTCGGTGGCGATGCCGATGGACCTCTACCGCACGAAGGATTCCTTCATCGCGCGCATCGACCTGCCGGGCGTCGATCCCGAGACCATCGATATCGACGTCGAGGATCGCACCATGACCGTGCGTGCCGAGCGTTCCAACGGCGTCGAGGAGGATGTTGAGTGGCTGACGCGCGAGCGTTCCACGGGCACCTTTGCCCGCCAGCTGACGCTGGGCCACAGCGTCGCCGTCGACCGCATCGAGGCTGACTACTCCGATGGTGTGCTCACGCTCACCATTCCGGTGGCCGATGAGGCGAAGCCGCGCAAGGTCCAGGTGACCCGCAGCGGCACGTCGCACCAGATCACCCACGACGAGTCCGCCGAATAGCCCACAGCCCACGGCGCAAGACAAGGGGCCGCCCGCAGCGAACTGCTGCGGGCGGCCCTTCGTCGTCAGGGAGGATCAGGCCTTGGCGAGCGCCTGCTCGATGTCGGCGATCACGTCGTCGACGTTCTCGATGCCGAGCGAGAGACGCACCATCTCCGCGGGCACGCCGGCCTTCTCCAGCTCGTCCTCCGTCAGCTGGGAGTGCGTCGTCGAGGCGTTGTGGATGACGAGCGACTTCGCGTCGCCGATGTTGGCGAGGTGGCTGAAGAGCTCGAGCGCCTCGACGAACTTCGAGCCGCCCTCGCGGCCGGACTTGAGCCCGAACGAGAGGATGCCGCCGAACTGACCGTCAGCGAGCACCCGCTTGGCCACCTCGTGGCTGGGGCTGGACTCGAGGCCGGGGTAGTTGACCCACTCGACGGCGTCGTGCGCTTCGAGGTACCGCGCCACCTTGAGCGCGTTGTCGCTGTGGCGCTCCATGCGC
>JAAYZP010000501.1 GCA_012514785.1 Propionibacterium sp.
ATGTCGCCGTACACCCCGGGAAGTTCGTCGCGCTGTTGACGGACGCGGGCTCGCAGCGTGTCGACCGACATTGACATCCCTCCTCGGAGCGCACGGTCGCGCGCTCGACAGCGACCGACGATGGCAGAACTCGACCGACCGGTCTACTTGTACGCTCCCGCGGCCGTGCTCGACCACCCTCCCTCCTGGCGCCCAGCTGGTCGGGCTGCCGCAAACGAGACCGAGCGCCTGCGCACTCGTGATCCCGGAAACCCGCCGGAGCTGTCAACCTCGGAGCGGCCGAGGTGCGTCACTGGGGTGGAGGGCGCGTGATGGACCGACAGCGGTTGGAGACGTTCGTACGGGAGGAGTACCCGCGCGTCGTCGCTGCGGTCGGCTTCGCATGCGGCGACAGGGCCGCAGCGGAGGACGCCGTCCAGGACGTGCTCACCACGACGCTCGAGCGGGGCTTCGAGGTGGCGAACCTCCGGGCCTGGGTCGTCGCCGCTGCGCTGAACAGGGTCCGGTCCGGTGTGCGCCGGCGAGGAGCGGAGGGTCGTGCGTTCGAGCGGCTGCTCCGCCGACCCACACCGGTCGGGTCGCCGCCGCCCGAGCGGGACGACGTGGTGCTCGCGGTCCTGCGTTCGTTGCCGGAGCGGCAACGCCAGATCACCGCGCTGCACTACCTGCTCGACATGTCCATCTCCGAGGTGGCGGCCACCCTCGAGGTGAGCGACGGCACCGTGAAGACGCAACTGCATCGAGCGAGGGAAGCACTTCGCAGCCGCCTCGACCACCTGCCAGCCGGTGAGCACGACGGGGAGGACGACCGTGTCCGTCGATGACCTGATCCGAGACCGGCTCGACGCGCTGGTCGAGCCCCTCGACGACCCCGCAGCGGTCGTCGCTGCGATCGAGGGTCGACAGCGAGGCGTGCCGCGCCGGGGCCGCTGGCCGGCGCTGGCAGCTGCCGCAGCGATCGCGTTCCTGGCCGCCGTCGGCGGGGTGATGTGGCTCCGGGGTGAGCCGGATCGCGAGGTGGTCGCAGGGCCCGGCACCACCACCGGCGCGACGTCCCCGGCTGCCGCGAGCGGGCTGCCGGACTGCACACGGGACGAGGGGTTCGAGCCGTTGCCGCTTCCGGGCACCGAAGGGGACCCCACGCTGTCGGCGCCGGACCCCGATGGTCTGCGCGACGCGGTCTGGGCCCGCGCTGCGCTCGCGGTTCCGCAGCTGGCATCGGACCCGGAGGTCGAGCCCGTCCTCGACGGCTGCGCCGTGCGCAGCGACGCTGGCGACGGTAGCGACGGTGCCTACATCGGCATCTCCGGCGACGAGGCGAACGGCTACGTCCTGACGCACCTGCGCTACCCCGCATCGGACGACCGGTCGATGGGTGTCCGCATCCAAGGCGAGCGCGCCGAGGTGTCGGTACCGGCAGGGTGCGGCGGATGCGTCGCCGAGCTGGCCGTGTCCTACGGCGGGGAGGTCGCCACGGCGACGGCCCCAGCAGGCGCCGGGTCCGTG
>JAAYZP010000502.1 GCA_012514785.1 Propionibacterium sp.
ACCACCTTCACCGACACACCAGCCTCGAGCATCTGCCGTGCGGAGACGGCGGAGCACTGCTGGTCGAGGATCGCGGTGAGCTGGAACGGCAATGGGGTACGTGCGGCCATCCCCCGATTCTCGGATGCCCGGGGCACGGTTCGGAAGGACTACACGTTGTAGGACAACACTATTTTCTTAGCCGTCTGGATTTCCCCCACCGGTGGGGGAAATCCAGACGGCTAAGCGTCCGGCACAGGGCTGTCGGACGCGCCCGCTACGCTGCCTCTCGTGGCGAAGAATCAGGACACCTATCACTGCACCGAGTGCGGCTGGACCTCCACGCGCTGGGTCGGGCGCTGCGGCGAGTGCCAGACGTGGGGCTCCGTCGTCGAACGCGGAGGGGCGAGCCCCACGCAGGTCACGACGACGAGGCCCTCGGCCAAGGCGCTGCCCATCTCGCAGGTCCGCATGGACGCCGCCCGCCGCTACCCCACCAACATCGGCGAACTCGACCGCGTCCTCGGCGACGGCCTCGTTCCGGGCGCGGTCATCCTGCTCGCGGGCGAGCCGGGTGTGGGCAAGTCGACGCTGCTACTCGACGTCGCGGCCAAGTGGGCGTCGTCGAGGCGCACCACCCTCTACATCTCCGGCGAGGAGTCCGCCGCCCAGGTGAGGATGCGCGCCGAGCGGACGGGCACCGTCGTCGACGACCTCTTCCTGGCCGCCGAGACCGACCTCGGCACCGTGCTCGGCCACATCGAGGACGTCTCGCCGACGCTCGTGGTGATCGACTCCGTGCAGACCATCTCCTCGGGCACCGACGGTGTGCCCGGCGGGCCGTCGCAGGTGCGGGAGGTCACGAGCGCGCTCGCACGGGTGGCGAAGCGGGAGAACATCGCGATCGTCATCGTCGGCCACGTCACGAAGGACGGATCGATCGCCGGCCCACGCACCATGGAGCACCTCGTCGACGTCGTGCTCACCTTCGAGGGCGACCGCCACTCGGGCTTCCGCATGGTGCGCGCCACGAAGAACCGCTACGGCCCCGCCGACGAGGTGGGCTGCTTCGAGATGAACGAGCGCGGCATCGTCGAGGTGCCAGACCCTTCCGGCCTGTTCACCACGCGGCACGAGGAGCCGGTGCCCGGCACGTGCGTGACGGTGACGATGGAGGGCCGACGCCCCCTGCTGGCGGAGGTGCAGGCGCTGGTGGCCGAGTCAGCCAACCAGAAGTCGCCCCGGCGCAACACCCACGGCCTCGACGGGTCGCGGATGGCGATGGTGCTGGCGGTGCTGGAGCGCAAGGCCAAGCTGCCGCTGGGTGGGCACGACGTCTACGTCTCGACGGTGGGCGGGGCGAGGGTAACCGACCCGTCGGTGGACCTCGCGGTGGCGATCGCGGTCGCTTCCGCGGGATTCGACCGGCACCACCCGCAGCGGGCGGTGGCGCTCGGCGAGGTGGGGCTCGCGGGCGATCTGCGGCGGGTGCCGGGCGTCGAGCGTCGCCTCGCGGAGGCCGCCCGGCTGGGCTTCGAGCTCGCGCTGATCCCGAACGGGTCCAGGGACGTCACCCAGAAGGTGCCGAAGCTCGGCGGCCTGAAGGTGGTGGAGGTGCCGACGCTGACGGACGCGCTCGGCATCCTCGACCTCCGTCGGCCCTGACGAGCCACCAGAAAGTGTCAGCCTCAGGCGGCCAGCTTCTCCAGGAAGCGCTTGGCCAGGCCCGAGAGCACGGGATCGTCGCTGCCGGAGGCGCGCTGGAGCGCGGGGGCGGCCGCCTCACCCAGCTGACCGAGCGCGGAGACGGCGGTGAGGCGGATGGGCTCGTGCTCGTCCGCGACGCGCGCCTCGAGCGCGTCCGCGGCCGCAGCCGCGTGCTCCCCGAGGTAGCCCAGGGCCTCGACGGCGTGGTCGCGCACGTCGGCGTCGTCGTCGGCGAGCGATCCGACGAGTGCGGGCACCGCGATCTCGCCGAGCTTGCGGAACGCGTCGCTCAGGGCGTCGCGCTGCAGTTCGTCGCCGTCGCCGAGACGCTGGACGAGGACGGCCGGGGCGCGCTCGCCGCCGGTGTGCGCTGCGGCGCGGTAGGCCTTGATGGCGACGTCGACGTGCTCGTCGAGCACCAGCGGGGCCACCGCGTCGAAGTGTGCGGGGTTGGCGATCTTGCTGATCACGTGCGCACCCGAGAAGCGGTCGGAGGGGTTCTCGCTCACCAGCATCTGCTGGATGTGCCCCTCGGCCTCGTCGGCGTGCTGGACGATGGCCCAGGTGATGTCCTCGCGGACGCGGCCGTCGGTCTCGGTGCGCAGCGCTTCCACCAGCACCGGCACGAGGCCGGTCTCCTTGCTGGTGCCGAGCGCGAGCGCCGCATGCCGGCGGTGCGTCGCGGGGTCGCCGTGGCGGAGTTCCGAGATCATGGTTTCAGTCATGCCTCGACAGTACCCCGCGGGTATCCGAAACCCCGAAGAGGTTCGCGTAGGGCGTAGCAAAATGTAATGCTGGTCGACATGAAGTTGGTTTCCAGACGAGTGGCCCTGATGGGGCTCGCAGCGGGCGCGGGGGTTGCCGTCGCCGCGTGTTCCACCGCGCCCGGCTCCGACGAGCAGCCCGCCGAGGACGACCCCGGCAGCACGGACGAACCCGCCGCGCCCGACGAGTCCGACGAGGCCCCGCACCACGTGGTCGTCACCCAACCGATCCCGTCCGCCGCGCTCGAGGCGCCCACGCTGCTTGACGTCACCCGCGCCGTGTTCGACGGGGCGACCGCCGTCGTCGTGGCCGCCACCGCCGACGTGGCATCCGCCGAAGCTACCGCCCGGGAACTCGGGCTGCCCCTCCTCCTCGACGACGCCGAACTCGCCGCCGAACTCGACCGGCTCGGCACCACCACCGTGATCGCTTCCTCCCCCGTCGACGTCGGCGACCGCGAGGTCTTCGCCCCCGGCGACGATGTGGAGGGGCTGCCGCTGACCCCGACGGCCCAGGACGATGTCGCCCTCCTCCTCGACGGCGAGACGCTCGCCCCCGGCGTGGCCGCGGCCCTGGCGGCGGCGGGGATCGAGGTCGTCGACACCCTGGACGCCGACCCGAGGACCTCCAGCGAATCCGTCGCGGCGATGCGCGACGCGGCCGGCGTGCTGGGGCTCGGCGCGTTCCAGGCCCCCGAGCGGTTCGCGGACCGTGTCGAGGCTGCCAAGACGCTGCCCGAGCTGCCGGGCGGCGGCGTCGCCCCGTTCCCCGGGCGGATGATGATCGCCCTCTACGGCCACCCATCCGGGCCGACCCTGGGCGTGCTCGGCGAGCAGGGCCCCGAGGCCGCCGTCGACCGCGTCAACGCGCTGGCCGCCGAATACCAGGAGCTCACCGACACCCCGGTCATCGGCTGCTTCGAGATCATCACGACGGTGGCCACCGCGGCCGCCCAACGCGACGGCAACTACTCGGGCAGGACCGCCATCGCGGATCTGCTGCCCTACATCGAGGCCGCCGAGGCCGGCGGGGTCTACGTCGTCCTCGACCTCCAGCCCGGCCTCAACGACTTCCTCACCCAGGCCCAGGAGTACGAGGAGCTGCTGCGACGCCCGAACGTCGGCCTCGCGCTCGACCCCGAATGGCGGCTGCGCCCCGGCCAGCGCCACATGACCATCATCGGCCAGGTGGAGATCGACGAGGTCAACGCCACCGGCGCGTGGCTCGCGGACCTGGTGGCCGAGCACCAGCTGCCGCCGAAGGTGCTGGTCCTGCACCAGTTCCAGACCCGCATGATCATCGACCGCGGACGCCTCGACACCAGCCGCGACGAGGTGCAGTACCTCATCCACGCCGACGGGCACGGCACGCACGGCCAGAAGCTCGAGACCTGGAACGCGCTGCGGCCCGGCCTCGACGAGCACACCCGGCTCGGCTGGAAGAACTTCATCGACGAGGACTCGCCGATGATGACGCCCGCCCAGACGATGCAGCTCGTCCAGCCCACACCGGACTTCGTCTCCTACCAGTGACGAGTCACTATCCTTGAGTGATTCGTGAAGGAGTCCCCGTGGCACGCACCCAGTTGCAGCGTTACCTGAAGCTGCTCGCCCCCGGCACGCCGCTGCGCGCCGGCATCGACCGCATCCTGCACGGCGGCACCGGGGCGATCATCGTGCTGGGCAGCAACCGCAAGGTCACGCAGGTGAGCTCCGGCGGCTTCCAGATCGGCGTCGATTTCACGGAGCAGGGGTTGCGCGAGCTCGCGAAGCTCGACGGCGCCATCATCCTCGACAACGACCTCACCCGCATCATCGCCGCCGGCGTGCACCTCGTGCCCTCGGGTGCGCTGCCCACGAGCGAGACCGGCACTCGGCACCGGTCCGCGGACCGCACCGCGCAGGCGGCGGGCGTCCCCGTCGTGACGGTGTCGGCGTCGATGGGCACCGTGTCGCTGTTCCTCGCGGGGCGGCGTCACGTCGTCGAGAAGGCCTCCGACGTCGTCAGCCGCGCCAGCCAGACCCTCGACGCCATGTCGAGCCTCACCGTCCGCCTGCAGGAGATCCTCGGCCAGTTCGACGCGCTCGAGGTGGCCGACCAGGTGACGCTGCGCAACGTCGTCCACGTGGCGCACCGCTACGAACTCACGCGCCGACTGTCGGCCGAGATGGAGTTCCACATCGAGGTGCTCGGCATCGAGGGGCGCCTGCTGCAGATGCAGCACGCCGAGGTGGCGGAACCGCTCCGCGGGCTGGCCGATCTGATCACCGCCGACTACGCGCACCACCTCGACGATCCGGAGGACTTCCGGCTCGACAACCTCCTGAACTTCACGCCACAGGAGCTCTTCACCAACCAACTCGTCGCCGAGCGGCTCGGCTTCGGCGCCGGCGCCAACCTGGAGCAGCCGCTCACGACCCGGGGGTTCCGCCTGCTCACGACGGTGGGCCGGCTCCCGAAGCACATCGTCGAGTTGCTGCTGCCTGCGCACTCGCTGCAGGAGCTGTTCGCCGCGAGCGTCGCCCAGCTGATGGAGATCGAGGGCGTCGGCGAGCGTCGCGCCCGCCTCATCCGCGACGCCCTGCTGCGCATCAGCGAGTAACTCCCGCCGGCTGCCGCCCACGCACTTGCTAGGGTGGGCCAACACACAGGGGAGCGCCAACGGGGCGCTGAGAGTGCGGTTGAGCCGCAGACCCTCAAACCTGATCCGGTTCGCACCGGCGTAGGGAGTGAGCTTCTCCTCGGTACATGCCGAGCCCGACGCCGAGGAGGACGCATGAAATTCAGACCACTGCTCGCAGCATTCGCCGGCCTCGCCCTCGTGGCGTGCGGCCAGCCCGCCGACGAACCCGGTACTGCCACGGACGAGCTCGTCGTGATCACGCACGAATCGTTCTCGATCCCCGACGAGCTGAAGGACCGATTCGCCGAGGACACCGGGCTCGACGTGACCTACCAGACCATGCAGGACACCGGCAGCATGGTCAACCAACTGATCCTGACCAAGGACGCCCCGCTCGGCGACGTCGTGTTCGGCGTGGACAACACGTTCGCCTCCCGCGCCATCGGGGAGGGCGTCTTCGACGACTACGTCTCGGACGCGCGAGCCCCCGGCGGCCCGGAGTCGCTGCCCGGCCTCACCCCCATCGACTTCGGCGACGTGTGCGTCAACGCCGACCTCACCTGGTTCGAGGCCGAAGGGCTCCCCCTGCCGGAGACCCTCGCCGACCTCACCGACGACCGGTACCGGGACCTGTTCGTCGCGCCGAGCCCCGCGACGAGCTCGCCCGGTCTGGCGTTCCTGTTCACCACCGTCGGCGCCCACGGCGACGGCTGGCTGGACTACTGGCGCGCACTCGACGACAACGGCGCCATCACCGTCTCCGGCTGGACGCAGGCGTACAACGTCGAGTTCAGCGCCGGCGAGGGCGGCGGGGACCGCCCGCTGGTGCTCAGCTACTCCACCTCACCGGCATGGACGATCGGCGACGACGGGGAGTCCACGACGGCGTCGCTGCTGGACACCTGCTTCCGCCAGGTGGAGTACGCCGGCGTGCTGGCGGGTGCGGAGAACCCGGACGCCGCCGCACAGTTCGTCGACTTCCTGCTGTCGCCCGACGTGCAGGCGTCGATCCCGGACCACATGTTCATGTACCCGGCCGATACCTCGGTGGAGCTGCCCGAGGAGTGGGTGCGCTTCGCCCCGCTCGCCGACGAGCCGTTCGAGGTGAGCTCCGAGGATATCGAGGCGAACCGCGAGCAGTGGATCCAGGAGTGGACCGAGGCGATCGGCTGATGCGTGCCGCCTGGTGGATGATCGCGGCCGTCCCGGCGGCGTTCCTGGCCGTCTTCTTCGTGTGGCCGGCCGTCACGATCATCCACCGGGGCTTCCACGACGGCGAGTCCTGGACGTTCGACGGGATCGCCACGCTGCTGGCGTCGCAGCGCGCCTGGGACGCACTGTGGTTCACGCTCTTCAGCACGACGATCGCCACCACGCTCTGCGTGAGCGTCGGCGTCGTCGGCGCCTGGGTGCTGTACCGGCTGCGCTTCCCGGGGCAATCCGTGCTCCGCGGGCTGATCACGGTGCCGTTCGTGCTGCCGACGGTGGTCGTCGGCATCGCGTTCGCCGGCCCGCACCCCGTGGTGGGCATCATCGCGGCGATGGTGTTCTTCAACTACTCGGTGGTCGTGCGCACGGTGGGCGCCCTGTGGGCGAAGCTCGACCCCCGCCAGGCGCAGGCCGCTGCCGCGCTGGGTGCCTCGCCGCGTCGGATCGCGTTCACGGTGACGCTGCCGTCCCTGGTCCCGGCGGTGGCGTCGGCCGCGGCGCTCGTGTTCCTGTTCTGCGCCTCCGGCTTCGGCATCGTGATGACGCTGGGCCGCGGCGAGTACCAGACGATCGAGACGGAGATCTGGTTCCAGACCACGCAGGTGCTGAACCTGTCCGTGGCGGCCGCGCTGTCGATCCTGCAGGTGATCGTCGTGGCCGCCAGCCTGTGGCTATCCAGCTACTTCCAGCGCCGCGCGCAGGTGGCCATCAGGCTGCTGCCCGAGTCGGCGGGCAGGGCGAGCGTCAACCTCCGCCGCGACTGGCCGGCCCTGCTGGTGACCGGCGGCGTGGTGATCGGCCTGCTGGCCGTGCCGCTGGTGGGCCTCGTCGTGCGTTCGCTGCGGCTCGGCGGCCGCTGGAGCCTCGACGGCTACCGACGGCTGCTCGACGAGGAGCTGCTCGGCGCAATCGGGCGCACGCTCACCACCGCCACCGCCGCGGCAGCGATCGCGGTGACGCTGGGCATCCTCGTGGCGCTCGTGACGTCGCGGCGGCCGCGCTCGGAGGCGGGGCGCTCGTGGCTGCACGTGGCCGAATCGATGTTCATGCTCCCGCTGGGCGTCTCGGCGGTCACCGTCGGATTCGGCTACCTGATCACCCTCAACCGCCCCCCGCTGGACCTTCGCTCGTCGATCGTGCTGGTGCCGATCGCGCAGGCCGTGGTGGCGCTGCCACTGGTGATCCGCACGCTCCTGCCGACCCTGCGCGCGATCGACCTGCGCCAGGTCCAGGCCGCCCAGGTCCTGGGCGCCTCACCGTGGCGGGTGCTGCGCACGATCGAACTGCCCGCGCTGGGCCGAGGCCTCGGGCTGGCCCTGGGTTTCGCGCTCGCCACCAGCCTGGGCGAGTTCGGGGCGACGAGCTTCCTCGCCCGCTCGGACAACCCGACGCTGCCGGTCCTGATCTACCGGTTGTTCAGCCGCCCCACCGGCGACGACTACGCGATGGCGCTGGCGGCGTCCGTGGTGCTGGCAGTATTGACCGCAGCAGTGATGGTCGCGGCCGAACAGGCCAGGCCCGGAGAGGTGGAGTCCTGGTGAGTGGTCTGGATGTGCGATCGGTCACGGTCAACTACGGCGCGACGGTGGCGGTGCAGGACGCGACGTTCAGCGTCGAGCGGGGCCATGTGCTGGCGCTCCTGGGCGCCTCGGGCAGCGGCAAGTCGTCGCTGCTGCGCGCCATCGTCGGTCTGGAGCCGATGACCGCCGGCTCCGTCCACTGGGAAGGCCAGGACCTGGCCGGAGTGAAGGTCCACAAGCGCCGGTTCGGCCTCGTGTTCCAGGACGGCCAGCTCTTCCCGACGATGTCCGTCGCGAAGAACGTCGCCTACGGGCTCAGCGCCCTCGACAAGCTCGCGCGCCGCGGTCGCGTCGCCGAGCTGCTCGAACTCGTCGGACTGCCCGGCTACGGCGACCGCAAACCCGACGAGCTCTCGGGCGGCGAGGCCCAGCGCGTGGCGCTCGCCCGCTCGCTGGCCCCCAACCCGCGCGCGATCTTCCTCGACGAGCCACTCTCGGCCCTCGACGCGGGGCTCCGGCAGCGGTTGGCCGACGACCTCGCCCGGATCCTGCGCGAGACCGACACCACGGCGGTCTACGTCACCCACGACCAGCAGGAGGCGTTCGCCGTCGCCGACTCCGTCGCCGTGATGAAGGGCGGGCGGATCCTGCAGCGCGAGGTGTCCGACGAGCTGTGGACGAGGCCCACCAACAAGCAGGTGGCGGCGTTCCTCGGCTTCCGCACGTTCATCACGGAGGCGACGGCGCACCAGCTCGGCTGGGACGGCCGGCTGGAGGCGGGCCAGGTGCTCGGCGTCGGCCCGCGCAGCCTCGACCTCGACGACCGCGGGGTGAGCGTCCCCGTGCTGGAGCAGTCGATGACGGTGGACCACTACGTGATCCGCGTGCGGCTGCCCGACGGCCAGGAGGCCACGGTGG
>JAAYZP010000503.1 GCA_012514785.1 Propionibacterium sp.
CCACCGTGGCCGACTTCCAGCGGCTGGCGCGGGCCGCGATCGCCGACATCCGGGAGCGGGGCGGCGTGCCGATCGTCGTCGGGGGCTCGGCGCTGTACAGCCGCGCCGTCGTCGACGTGTTCGAGTTCCCCGGCTCGGACGCGCACGTGCGCGCCCGCTGGGATGCGGAGCTGGAACGAATCGGCCCGCACGCGCTGCACGAGGAGCTGCGACGGCGCGCGCCGGCGTCGGCGGCGAAGATCGAGCCCGGCAACGGGCGGCGGATCGTGCGCGCCCTGGAGATCGACGAGCTCACAGGCGGCCACCAGCCCGACCTGCCGGAATGGACCTACGCGCTGGAGGACGTCCACCAGTTCGGCCTGGACGTGGAGCGCGCCGTGCTGGACGAGCGCATCGACGAACGGGTGGAGCAGATGTGGCGCGACGGCCTCGTCGACGAGGTGCGCGGGCTGCTCGAGGTGGGCCTCCGGGACGGGCTCACCGCGCTGCGCGGCATCGGCTACCGGCAGGTGGTGGCGATGCTGGACGGCGAGATCGACGAGGGCGAGGCCAAGGAGCGGGTCAAGGCGGCGACGCGGCGGTTCTTCCGCAAGCAGCTCGGCTGGTACCGACGCGACCACCGCATCACGTGGCTCGCCGGCGGTGACGAAACCAACGTCGCGCGCATCATCGCGCAAGTAGACTCGGCGGGAACTCGACGCTAGGAGGGCGACCATGGCGCGGATCCGGTTCCACAAGGGGCACGGGACGAAGAACGACTTCATCCTCGTGAGCGACCCCGAAGGGCTCAACCCGCTGGATGCCGACATCATCCGGGCGATGACCCACCGCCGCGCCGGCATCGGCGCCGACGGCCTCATCCGGGCCGTGCGCGCCGGCACCGTGGAGGGCTGGGACGGCGACCCGAACCTCTGGTTCATGGACTACTACAACGCCGACGGCTCCACGGCGGAGATGTGCGGCAACGGGTTGCGGGTGTTCGCCCGGTTCCTGCTGCAGCAGCAACTGATCGACTCACTGGAGTTCGACGTCGCCACCCGCGACGGCGTCAAGCACGTCGACGTGCACAACCACACCGTGTCCGTGGGCATCGGCCCCGCCCGGGTCCACGACGACCGCGTCACCGTGCGCGTCGGCGACCGCGACTGGGAGGCCACGCCCGTGAGCGTCGGCAACCCGCACGCGGTCGCGTTCGTCGGCGAGGAGGAGCTCGAGGCGTTGGAGCTGCACCGGCAGCCGACGTGGGAGCCCGCCGAACGCTTCCCCGACGGCGTCAACCTGGAATTCGTGGTGGTCACCGCGCCCGACGAACTCTCCATGCGGGTCCATGAGCGCGGTGTGGGGGAGACGCAGAGCTGCGGCACCGGCGTCGTCGCCACCGCCGCGGCCTACCGGGCGCTGCACCCCGGCGACGGCCCCGTCGCGGTCCGAGTGCCGGGCGGCGACCTGCGCGTCGACTTCGACGAGGACGGCGCCACCCTCAGCGGGCCCGCGGTGATCATCGGCGACGGCCAGTTCTGGTACTGAACCGGGGCGGCCCGGGCCGCGAGTTCTCCACAGGGGCGGTGGGGGTGCTTGGTTGCGCGCACCCGGGCTGGAAGAATGGGCGATTATGACAGCTGACCCAGAAGACGACTTCGCCGGCCACGAGGGCGACCAGGACGAGCTCGCGGATCG
>JAAYZP010000064.1 GCA_012514785.1 Propionibacterium sp.
GTGCACGTAGTGGAGGTCGTTGGAGGCCAGCAGCGGCAGGTCGACGTCCTTCGCCAGGCGCAGCAGGTCGGCGCGGACCTGGCGCTCGATGTCGAGGTCGTGGTCCATGAGTTCGACGTAGAAGTTGCCCCTGCCGAAGATGTCGCGGAACTCGCCGGCCGCCTCGACCGCGTTCTTGTACTGCCCGAGCCTGAGGAACGTCTGGACCTCGCCCGACGGGCAGCCTGTGGTGCCGATGAGGCCCTTGCCGTACTGGTTCAGGAGCTCGCGGTCCGCACGCGGCTTGTAGAAGAAGCCCTCCAGCGAGCTGCGGCTGGCGAGCCGGAACAGGTTGTGCATGCCGGGGTTGTTGGCCGCCAGCAGGGTCATGTGGGTGTACGCGCCGCGGCTGGCGACGTCGTCGCCCGTGCCGTCGCCGAACTGCACACGCTTGCGCTCGGAGCGGTGCGTGCGGGGCGTGAGATAGGACTCCAGCCCGATGATGGGCTTGACGTCGTAGTCCTTGGAGGCCTTGTAGAACTCGTAGGCGCCGAAGAGGTTGCCGTGGTCCGTAATCGCGAGCGCGGGCATCCCCATGGACTCCGCACCCTTGAAGAGATCGTGGATCCGGGCCGCACCATCCAACATCGAGAACTCGGTATGGGTGTGCAGATGGACGAACGACGACGACACGCATCCTCCTAGCAGTGATCGGAACTCACCTTAGCGCGCATGGCGCCGGGCCAAGGCTAGCGCCGCGGGCCTAAGCTGACGTGCATGAGTGGCAACGACGTCCATCGGGTCCCCCTGCCCGAGTATCCCCGTCCGCAGCTGGTCCGCGACTCCTACCTCACCCTGAACGGCCGGTGGGAGTACGCCATCGCGCCCGTCGACAGGCCGGAGCGGCCCGAGTTCACCGGGGAGATCGTCGTGCCGTTCCCGCCGGAGGCGCCGCTGTCCGGGGTCGAGCGGATTCTCCAGCCCGACGAGTTCCTCTGGTACCGGCGCACCTTCACCCTGCCCGACGGGTTCGACGTCGGGCGCGTGCTGCTGCACTTCGGCGCCGTGGACCAGGACTGCGACGTGTGGATCGACGGCACGCCCGTCGGCGGACACGAGGGCGGCTACCTCCCCTTCCACCTGGACATCACCGACGCGCTCGACCGCGACGAGCACGAGCTCGTCGTGCGCGTGCGCGACGTCACCGAGACGTCGCACCGCACCCGCGGCAAGCAGTCCCTGAACCCCGGCGGCATCTGGTACACGCCGGTCTCTGGCATCTGGCAGAGCGTATGGATCGAGTCGGTCCCGACGCTGCACGTGGAGAGGCTGGTGATCACGCCCTGGCTCGACGACGACGACGAGCTGGAGGTGCTCGTCGAGGCCGACGGGCCCGCCACCGCCCACGTCACGGTCCGCGCCGGCGACGAGGTCCTCGCCCGGGCCGACGTACCCGCGGGCACCCCGACCCGCATCCCCGTCCCCGGTGCCCGACGGTGGTCGCCCGAGGATCCGTTCCTGCATGACGTCGACGTGCGACTAGGCGATGACGAGGTGCGCAGCTACTTCGGCATGCGCTCCGTCGGCATCGGCGTCGACGCCGGCGGGCACGCCCGGCTCCTGCTCAACGGCGAGCCCTACCTCCACCGCGGCCTGCTCGACCAGGGGTACTGGCCCGACGGCCTGCTCACCGCCCCCAGCGACGAGGCCCTCGCCCGCGACGTCGAGATCGCGAAGGAACTGGGGTTCAACACCCTGCGCAAGCACGTGAAGATCGAGCCGCTGCGCTGGTACTACCACTGCGACCGCCTGGGCGTGCTCGTCTGGCAGGACATGGTCTCCGGCGGCGAGCCGCCGTCGCGCGCGATCGCGCAGGGCCCCGTCGTCGTCCCGCTCCAGGCGCGCGACAACCGCTACCGGGCCTTCGGGCGCAAGGATGCGGCCGGTCGGGAGCAGTTCCTCGACGAACTCGACGGCATGGTGCGGCTGCTGCAGTCGGTGCCGTCGATCGCCGTGTGGGTGCCGTTCAACGAGGGTTGGGGGCAGTTCGACGCTCGCGAGGTGGCCGAGCGCGTGCGTCGCTCCGACCCTTCCCGGGTGATCGACCACGCCAGCGGCTGGCACGACCAGGGTGGCGGGGACATCGCCAGCGAGCACGTCTACTTCAAGGCGGTCAAGCCGTCCGACAAGGCGCTGGCCGGCCCGCGGGCGACGGCGGTGACCGAATACGGCGGGTACGCGCACCGCGTGCCCCTGCACACGTGGAGCCAGCACGAATACGGGTACCGCAAGTTCAAGCACCGCGGGCGGTTGGCGTTGGCGTTCGAGAAGCTTCAGCGCACGGAGATTGAGCCCGCGATCGAGCGGGGGCTGGCAGCCTTCATCTACACCCAGCTGAGCGATGTGGAGAGCGAGACGAACGGGCTGGTCACCTACGACCGCGAGGTGGTCAAGATCGACCCCGCCAAGTCGCGGGCGATCAACGACGCGCTCGACGAGGCCTTCCGCCGCTCGCTGGGCGAGCCTGCGCGCGCCATCCGCGTCGCCGAGCGCGAGATTACCGAGGCGATCTCGCTCACCCGCTCCGACGGCACCCTGAACCCGGACGCGGTGGGCTGGACGCGGACCCCGATCATCAACACCGACGGCATCGCGTCGGGCCTGCGCGGCCTGGGGCGCAACAAGCGCTGGGAGTATTGGGCGGTCACGACGCCGAGCCACATCGTCGCGTTCACGATCTCGCACGTCGACTACGCCTGCGTGCTCGGCATGTGGGCGCTGGACCGCGCCACGGGCGAGACGGTCGCCGTCGACGCCGTGGTGCCGCCGGCCTCCGGGGTGGAGCTGCCCGGCACCCTCGGGCAGGGGCGCGCATACGCCCGCACGAAGAACCTGCTCCTGCGCGTCGACGAGGTGCCCTCCGGCAGCAGGCTCCGGGTGATGACCGACCGCGTCTCGTTCGACATCGTCGCCCACCTGCCGGCCGGCCACGAGTCCCTCGGCGTGGTGGTGCCGTGGACCGACAACCTGTTCCAGTACACGGTCAAGGATGTGGCGCGTCCAGCCACGGGCACGATCTGGTTCGACGGCGCCACCCACGACGTGTCGAAGGGGGCCTTCGCCACCCTCGACCACGGGCGCGGCCGCTGGCCGTACAAGGTGAGCTGGAACTGGGGTGCAGGCTCGGGGGTGGTGGGCCGCAAGCGCGTCGGCATCCAGGTGGGCGGGCAGTGGACCGACCGCACGGGCAGCGTCGAGAATGCGTTCTTCGTCGACGGGCGGATGCACAAGATCAGTCAGGAGTTGCTCTGGGACTACTCCCCCGAAGATTGGATGCGCCCCTGGCGCGTCACCGGCGACGGCGTCGACCTCCTGTTCACGCCCTTCCACGTGCGTGAGGCGAAGACCGACGTGAAGGTGTTCTCCTCGGAGACGTACCAGTGCTTCGGCGAGTGGTCGGGCAGCGTCGAGGCCGACGGTGGTTCGATCGCCTTCGAGGGCTTGACCGGCTGGGTGGAGGACGTCCACAACCGCTGGTGACCCTGGTCGCTTAGGTGGTTGAGAAGGATAGAAGCCACCTTCAACGATCGCTGGAATCTGGTCCCTGCCCAAGTCCAAGGTGGTTCCTGAGCTTGGTCGAAGGGCCAACCAGCAAGTGCCGAGAGTGATCTCCGATAACCATTCGGGACGTGCCCGCCCTCTTTGATGGTTGAGCTCCCGGCGCGAGGAACGAGCTCCGGGAAGGTCGAAACCAACCTCAGCGCCCGCTGAGACCCAGTCCCTGCACAAGCTCAGGCGGTTTCGACCACGCCGCAGGGCTGACGCCCGGCGACGGCTCAACCAGCAAGAGCCGCCTGCTGGTTGAGTTCCCGGTGCGAGGGGCGAGCTCCGTGCCCGCTGAGACCTGGTCCCTGCGCAAGTCCGGGGTGGTTTTGACGGACGCTCGCTGGCGCTCGCTGCTCAACCCTCAAGCACCACTCGCTGGTTGAGCTCCCGGCGCGAGGTGGTTCGTGAGTTCGTGCCGCGACGAAGTCGCTGCACGATGGTCGAAGGGAACGAGCTCCGGGAAGGTCGAAACCAACCTCAGCGCCCGCTGAGACCTCGTCCCTGCACAAGCTCAGGCGGTTTCGACGGACGCAAGCTGCTCAACCAGCAAGAGCCATCTGCTGGTTGCGTCGGCGCCGGCTACGCGGTGGCGAAGGGCCGCGCGAGGAAGGAGCGAAGCTCGCGCTCGGTCGCTGCTGCGAGCTGACGGAGGCCGGTCATGAACTCCTTCTGCACGTCGGGCCGCGGCCAGTGTGGGTTGGCGACGAGATAGCTCTCGGCCTCGCGTATCAGCTGTGACAACGCGGTGGCGCCAGCCATCGCCGAAGACGTGCGCAGGCTGAGCGCTGCGTCCTGCCAGTCGTCGAGGTCCTGCGCGTCCAGGGCATGGTCGAGTCGCTCGACCCGCTGGTCGAGCATGGTTGCGTAGCGATCCACGAAGCGGTGGAGCGCGTCGAGGTCACCGAGCTGTTCGCCCAGTTCGGCCAGCTCCGTGGCGTCGAGCACAGGTGCGATGGTCATGAACCAATGCTCGCCCCTCCCGCGCTCAAGTGGGTCCGAGTTTCCCCAAAGATTCGCTCAAGACTCGCCAAACACAAGGAATCCGCAGAATCCGCACGGAACGCGTTGAAGGAAATTTTCGCTGAGTTTGGGGTTGGCCCGGCGGGCTACTTGAGGTCGGGCGACTTGAATTCCTCATGTCGAAACAACCAGCGGCACTCGGGGGACACCGGGCCGCAGATCAGAAGGACACAGACATGAACAAGATGTTCAAGGGCGCAGCACTCACCGGCCTCGGCGTCGCACTCCTGCTCGGCGGGGGCGGCACCCTTGCCGTCTGGAATGCTGCGGCGGAGACGGACGCCGGCCAGATCGTGGCGGGCGACCTGAACCTGGAGGCGGACGCCGGCGTGTGGACGTCGGACCTGGCCGGTGGGGCCATCGACATCGAGGACTACCTCGTCGTGCCGGGCGAGACGCTGACCTTCACGCAGCCGCTGTCGATCACGCTCGAGGGCAACCAACTCGCCGCCGATTTCACCGTCACGGGCACCAGCGCGGCGAACGGCTTCGCCTCGGGCACCGTCGACGTGACGACGACGCTCAACGGCCAGCCCGTCGGTGACGGCCTCCGGCTGACCGAGTCGGCGAAGGCCAGCTCCGCCGTCACGACGTTCGCGTTCGACGCCGACGGCCGGGAGAGCGTCAACGCCGAGTACGACTTCTCGAAGGTCGGCTACGCGCTCGATCAGGTCGTTCCCGGGACCAACTGACCCAATCGTCCAGCAGCCTGCCAACACCTGTGAGGGGGGAACCACACATGCGCACCAAGAAGTCTCTGCAGCTCACTGCACTGATGCTGGGCGCGGTGTCGGCAGGTCTGCTGGGTGTCCAAGGTGCATGGGCGCTGTGGGGAGTCCATGCACCGTCGGGTGCCGGCACGGTTCGCGCGGCGGATTTCCGCGTCGAACTGAACGGCACGCCAATGGATGTCGGAGGTGTCGCGCTGCAGCAAGAAGCAGCACTGACCCCGACGACGCCGTTGCATGCCAGCGTCCACGTGGCCAACGCCACCGACGCCGGCGCCCCGTTCACCGTCGAAGTCGTCATGGGGGCGGCTTCGGTGGGCGGGACATCGAGCCAGGTTCTGGCCGATCACCTCACCGTTGAGTCCGCCGTCGCGCCTTCCTCCGGGGAGTGCGCGGGGGCGGACTTTGGTGAGTCAGCTTCCACCCACATCGCCAAGGGTGACGCGGCGACGTTCTGCCTGCGCGTCAGCCTGCCCGACGACGCACCCGCGACGCTGCAGGCCCTGTCCGCGGGCATCACCCTTCCTCTGACTGCCACGCAACTTCCACTAGGCCCATGATGTTCCAGCCACCCCGATTCCGCTTCGCCCCGACGACCACCCGACAGTCCCCGCTCCTCACCGGGCTCCAGTGGGCCGGCAACGCCGTCTCCTTCGTGCTGCTGTGCGCGGCAGCGCTCGCGGCGATCGTGCTGCTCGTCATCCCGTTCGTGAGCGGGTCGCAGACCTACACCGTGCTGACGAGCTCCATGGCGCCCGCGTACGCTCCCGGGACGTTCCTCGTCGTGAAGCCCACGGACTTCACCACCCTCGAAGTGGGCGACGTCGTCACCTACCAGCTGCACTCCGGGCGCCCCGAAGTCGTCACGCACCGCATCACCGGCTTCACCGCAGACCAGGACGGCGATCGGCTGCTGATCACCAAGGGCGACAACAACGACCTCACCGACCCGAACCCGGTGATGGAGATCCAGATGCGCGGCGAGCTGTTCTACGCCGTGCCGGGCGTCGGGTTCGTCGCCAACCACCTCGGCAACTCCAATCGTGGGCTCGCGGTGACGGTCGCCGCCGTCGCCTTGATCGGCTACGGCATCATCACGATGGCCCGCCAGTTCCGACGCAAGGGCGACGTCGAGTCGGCGGGGGCGGCGCAGTGAAGCGCCTTGCCGGCATCGTCCTGCTGGTCGCGTTCCTCACTGGGCTCGGCGTCGGGGGCGCGCATGCGCTCTGGTCGCAGAGCACGAGTGTCACCGTCGAGGTGACGACGGGCACGTGGGCCACAGGGGAGGCTGCGGGCGAACGCGGGCTCTAGACTGTCCTGCATGTTGCAGGCAGTGGATTGGTTCGACGACGGGTCGGTCTTCGTCGTCGATCTCGCGCTCGCCTGCTGCGCCCTGGAATCCCAGTCGGCGCTCGCCGGGCGCAGCGCCGTCGCACTCGACCAGGTGCCGGCCGACGCCCGCCTGGTCTACACACTCTCCGGCACGATAACCCACGCCATGGTGCCCGCGATCAGGGCTGCGCTCGACCAACTGCCGGGCGAGGCGACCGTCGTCGCGTTCGGCGCCTGCGCCATCACGGGCGGCCCCTACTGGGACTCGTACGCCGTGGCGAAGGGCGCCGGGGAGTTGGTGCATGTGGACCACTTCGTCGCCGGCTGCCCTCCGCCGCCCGACGCGTTCGCGGAGATCGTCGAGGGGGTGCGGGTTGGCTGACTTCCGCGCCGACATCGAGGCCGCGCACGCCGAGGGTTTCACCTTCCTCATCCACCTCACCGCGATCGACGAACTGGGGCGATCCGACGACTTCCGCCTGCTCGCGCTCCTGGAACGCACCGCCGACGGCGCGCGCCGCGACGTGTCGACGCTCGTCGGCCGCGACGACGCCGTCGCGCCCCGGATCGACGACCTCTACCCGGCCGCCTCGTGGCTGCAGCGCCAGATCCACGACCTCTTCGGCATCACCTTCGACGGCGCCGACGGCCGCCCGCTGATCCACCACGGCGACGGCTGGCCGCTACGCAAGGAGTTCCTCCTGGAGCCCCGCGCGGAGACGCCCTGGCCCGGCGCGCTGGAGCCGGGGGAGTCCTCGCCGGGTGGGCGCAAACTGCTGCCCGTCGGCGTGCCGGACCCCGCCGTCGTCGCCGATCAGGAGTCCACCGACGCCGACATTGCGCTCAGCGCCACCGGCACCCGCGTCAGGGGGCGGCGGCGATGATCCACGGTTCCATCCACCTCATCGAGGACCGGTGCACCTCCTGCATGATCTGCGCCCGCGAGTGCCCGACGTGGTGCATCCGGCTGACCTCGCACCAGGAGCAGACGGTGCCGGCCCCCGGCGCCCGGCCGCGGACCCACAACGTCCTCGACACGTTCGTCATCGACTGGTCGCTGTGCATGTACTGCGGCGTCTGCATCGAGCAGTGCCCCACCGACGCGCTCGTCTGGGCCGGCGCGCACGTGCCGCCCGCCGACCGCCTCACCGACCTGCTGCACGGGAAGGCGCAGCTGGCACCGGAGGAGGGCGGTGGCTGAGTCGACGTGGCGCACGGACCTCGCCAACGCGGCCAGGTCCCGCGCGGTGTGGCTGGGATTCGTCGGCTCGCTGTGCATCCTGCTGGGCTCGCTGAGCCCCGCCTACCTGCCCCAGGCGTCGCCGATCTGGGACTGGCTCCCGCGCTCCGGGCCGGGGCTGTCGGTGACGAAATGGTCCGGCACGGTGCTCACCCTGCTTGGGCTGATGCTCCTGCTGGAGTCGTGGTTCCGGCTGCGCCCGGCCGCGCGTCGACGGCGGGGCCGCGTCGCGCTGCGCAACTGGGCCGTGCTGCTCATCGTCGCCTCGCCGCTGCTGATCGGCCCGCCGGTGTTCTCGCACGACGCCTACTCCTACGTCGCGCACGGCTGGCTGCTGCACAACAACCTCGACCCCTACCAGGTGGGGCCCGGCGTGCTGCCCGGCTACTTCGCCGACCAGGTGGCCTGGGTTTGGCGGGAGACCCCCGCTCCGTATGGGCCGCTGTCGCTCCGGATCTCCCACCTGCTGGTGATCGTCGCGGGCTTCGACCCCGTCTGGGCGGCGCTGCTGCACCGCGTCCCGGCGTTGCTGGGCGTGGGTCTGATCGCCTACTTCGTCCCGCGGCTGGCGCAGTTGATGGGGGTGTCGCGTTCCGGCGCGAGCTGGTTCGCGACGCTGAACCCGATCCTCATCATCGACTTCATCGGCGGCGCCCACAACGACTCATTGATGACCGGGCTGATGGTCTTCGGCATCTGGCT
Source organism: Propionibacterium sp. (assembly GCA_012514785.1). GTDB lineage: Bacteria > Actinomycetota > Actinomycetes > Propionibacteriales > Propionibacteriaceae > Arachnia. The sequence continues at coordinate 8,608 of JAAYZP010000064.1, forward strand.
GGTCGCGCGCTACAAGCTGTGGTGGCTGGGGGCCGTCGTGATCGGGGTGGCGACGTCGATCAAGCAGCCGGCGCTGCTGGCGTCGGTGGCGCTGCCGTTCCTCGTGCGGCCATGGACCGAGTGGAAGCTGAAACCCGTGCTCGACGCGCTGGCGCGGTCGCTGTCGTCGCTCGCGATCGCCGTCGGCGTCTTCGCGCTCATCTCCTGGGCCACCGGCCTCGGCTTCGGTTGGATCAACGCCACCGACGTCCCCGGCATGGTGGACACCGTCTCGCCGGTGACGATCCTCGGGCGGATACTGCAGTACCCGGCGACCATGCTGGGGCTCGATGCGTCCGGCGTCGCGGTGTTCAACGTGGTGCGGCAGCTGGGGACGGTGGCGATCGTCGTCGGCCTGGTGTGGTTGGCGATCCTCTACCTCGGTAAGCACCCGATCCGGTTCGTCTCGTGGTCGCTGATCTGGTTCTCGCTGTGCGCGCCCGCGCTGCACTCCTGGTACCTGCTGTGGGGCGCGGTGCTGCTGCCGATGACGGGGCCGAGCAAGAAGGCGGTGCGCGCGGCGATCGTCGCGACGGTGGTGCTGCTCGCCTACAACGCCATCAACTTCGGCATCCGCAACGACCTCTGGACCGTGATGCTGATCTTCGTCGCGGCGCTGTACTGGACGATCCACACCCACGAACTGCGCCAGCCCGTGCAGGGCGACGGGATCTCCAGCGACTGAGCCCCGGCTCAGACGTCGTAGTCGACGATGACGGGGCAGTGGTCGCTGAGCCTCGTGTCGTAGCTCGCCTCGCGGGCGACGGTGACGTCGGTGACGCGCTGCGCCAGGCCGGGGGAGGCGAGCTGGTAGTCGATGCGCCAGCCGGCGTCGTTGTCGAACGCCTGGCCGCGCCAGCTCCACCACGAGTACGGGCCGTCGACGTCGCCCGCGTGCTTGCGCACGACGTCGACGAGCGAGCGGGGGCTCAGGATCGAGTCGAACCACTCCCGCTCCTCGGGCAGGAAGCCCTCGGACTTCTGGTTGCCGCGCCAGTTCTTGAGGTCGCGCTGCGTGTTGGCGACGTTGAAATCACCGACGATGAGGAACTCCCGGCCCTCGGCCGCGGCGTCGCGTCGTCGCAGGGTGATCTGGCGCTTCAGCCCCCGCAGGAAGCGCATCTTGCGCTCGTACTTCTCCTGGTCCAAGCCGTCGTACGGCCACGCGGCGCCCTTCGGGAGGTAGAGGGAGACGAGGCGGACGGGCGCGTCGGCCAAGTCGACCTCGAGGTAGCGGCCCTCGCCGCCGAAGGGCCGGAGGAAGCGGCCGCCGGTGAGCTGGGTCGGGATCTCGGAGAGTTCGCCGTCGGCTACCTGGTGGGCGAGGCCACCATGCAGGGTATGCACCGCGGCCGGCGGGACCTTCGTCAGCACCGCGACGCCGTTGCGTCCGGCGATCTGGCCGAGCTCGAGGGTGGCGTGCCAGCCGTCGAAGGCGTGCAGCGGGAGGTCGGCGGGCCTGCAGCGGACCTCCTGGAGGGCGACGACGTCGGCGTCCGCCCCGGCCCAGAACTCCCGGAAGCCCCGGGCGACGGTGGCACGAATGCCGTTGATGTTGTGGGTACCGATGCGCATGAGCCCGAGGATAGCGGAGCGCTCCGGTGACGGGCTCCCGCCCGAGCACCTGCAACCTGATGCGAAAGTACCTCCCCGCAGCGTTTTGGGACTGTGCGAGTTGTGCCGTGATGCGGCGGAGTATGTCTCACCTGCTCGTTGCACCACGGCTTCGGCGATGGGGCACGTGCACCCTGTGCCGTGATGTTGCGGCGCAGGTCTCCACCGCTTCGCGGCA
>JAAYZP010000504.1 GCA_012514785.1 Propionibacterium sp.
AATGGACCCGGAACGTGTTTTACTCCCGTTGTAAAGAGTGGGGCGCGGTGGCCCCGCTCGCAACTCGGGGGAGTGTCCATGGCCGGTCACATTCGCATCGATCCCGCGTTCGTCGTGGGCGAGGTCAACCCGCGCCTGTTCGGCACGTTCGTGGAACACATGGGGCGTTGCGTCTACACCGGCATCTTCGAGCCGGGGCATCCCACGGCCGACGAGCACGGCTTCCGCGGGGACGTCGCGGAGCTGGTGCGCGAGATGGGCGCCACCGTCGCCCGCTACCCGGGCGGCAACTTCGTATCCAACTACCGCTGGGAGGACGGCGTCGGGCCGGTGGATGACCGGCCCCGGCGCGTCGACCTGGCGTGGCGCTCCATCGAGCCCAACACCGTCGGCACCCACGAGTTCCTCGGCTGGTGCGAGCGCGTCGGCATCGAGCCCATGCTCGCCGTCAACCTCGGCACCCGCGGGCTGGTGGAGGCCGTCGAGTACCTGCAGTACGTCAACGCCCCGGTCGGCACCGACCTCGCCCACCGCCGCGCCGCCAACGGCCGCGAGGAGCCGTGGGACGTGCGGCTGTGGTGCCTCGGCAACGAGATGGACGGGCCATGGCAGATCGGGCACATGGAGGCGCGCGAGTACGCGCGGGTGGCGCAGGAGGTGGGTAACGCCTTCCGCCGCCTCGACCCGGACCTCGAGCTCGTGGCCTGCGGCTCCTCCAACCGCCAGATGCCCACGTTCGGCACCTGGGAGCGGATCACGCTGGAGGCCGCGTTCGACCACGTCGACCACATCTCCGCCCACGCCTACTACGAGCCGATCGGCGACGACGTCGCCTCGTTCCTCGCCAGTGCGGAGGATATGGACCGCTTCATCGACGCCGTCGTCGCCACCGCGGACCACGTCGCTGCCGTACGCGGGTCCGACAAGCGCATCCACGTCAGCTTCGACGAGTGGAACGTCTGGTACCAGTCGCGCTTCGGCGGTGAGACGTCGCTGCCGTTCGTGCACGCGCCGCGGCTCATCGAGGACGTGTACAGCACGCTCGACGCCGTCGTCGTCGGGTCGCTGCTGATCACGCTGCTGCGTCACACCGACCGCGTCGCCATCGCCTGCCAGGCGCAGCTGGTGAACGTGATCGGGCCCATCATGACCGAGCCCGGCGGGCCGGCCTGGCGGCAGGCCATCTTCCACCCGTTCGCGCTCACCGCCCGGCACGCCAAGGGACGCGTGCTGCAGCTCGCGGTGGAGTCACCGCAGATCGACACCGACCGCTACGGGGCCGTGGAGCAGGTGTGGGCCACGGGCACCCACGACGTCGGGACCGGCGACATCGCCGTGTTCCTTGTCAACCGATCCCTGGAGGAGCCCACCGACGTCACGGTGGACCTCTCCGGGTTCGGACACCTACGCCTGGTGGAACACCTCCAGGTGCACACCGAGAATCCGGCCGAGGTCAATACCGCTGCTGACCCCGACCGAGTCCGCCCCCACGCGGGGTCCTCCCGCATGGACGACGGAGTCCTCACCATCGCAGCGCCGGCCGTGTCCTGGCACTGCATCCGACTCACCGAAGGAGCGCATCATGCGTAACAAGTTCACACGTCGCGGATTCCTCGGCACCACGCTCGGAGCGAGCGCCGCCGTCGGACTGGTCGCCTGTGGAGGCGAGAGCATCCAACAGCCGGACCCCACCGGGGACCCGACCACCGCACCCACCGGCAACGGCGACGGCGGATCCGCCGGCTACGACGGGCCCGAGGTGGAGCTGCAGTTCTGGAACGGATTCACCGGCGGCGACGGCGCGTACATGAAGACGCTCGTCGACCAGTTCAACGAGGAGTTCGCCAACATCGCGGTCTCCGTCCGCACGCTGCAGTGGGCGGACTACTACGACACCCTGCCCACCGCCGTCCAGGCGGGCCGGGGCCCGGACATCGGCGTGATGCACGTCGACTCCGTCGCCACGAACGCCGCGCGGCAGATCATCCAGCCGCTCGACGACGTCGCCCAGGCGCTCGAGCTGTCGGAGGACGACTTCGCGCCCGTGCCGTGGGCGGCCGGCATCTACAAGGACGTTCGGTACGCGATCCCGCTCGACGTGCACCCGCTCGGCTTCTTCTACAACAAGACCGTGATGGAGCAGGCCGGGCTCGATCCCGAGAGCCCGCCCATGGACATGGACTCGTACATGGACGCGCTCGACCGGCTCGCCTCCGCGGGCATCCAGGGGCACTGGACCTCCCCGTTCCCGTTCACCGGCGGGCTCACGATGCAGTCGCTGCTGTGGCAGTTCGGCGGTGACCTGTTCAACGAGGACGCCACCGAGGCTACGTGGGGCGAGGCGCCCGGCGTCGAGGCCTTCACGTGGTGGCAGGATCTCGCGAAGAACGGGCACTCGCCGCAGGAGGTCGCGCAGGATGCGGACTTCATCGCTCTGCAGAACGGGCAGACGGCGTTCAACTGGAACGGCATCTGGTCGATCAACACGCTGCGCGAGAAGGCCGACCTCGACTGGGGCGTGGTCCGGCTGCCGAACATCGGCGGGCAGAACGCGGCCTGGGCGGGATCGCACCAGTTCGTGCTGCCCGTGCGCCAGTCGGCGGACGAGAACAAGGACCAGGCCTCGCGCGTGTTCCTCAACTGGATCTCGGAGCAGTCGCTCGAGTGGGCGAAGGGCGGCCAGGTGCCGGCCCGCAACTCCGTGCGCGAATCAGCCGAGTTCCAGGCACTGCCCGAGCAGGCGGAGCTCGCCGCCCAGATCGACGATCTGCACTTCCTCCCGGCGGTGCCCGGCATCGGGGATGCGATGGTCGAGTGGGACAAGGCGCTCAACGAGATCACGTTGGCTGGTCAGGACGTCGCGGCATCGCTCGAGCAGTCCGTCGCGCGCGCCAACCAGATCCTCGAGGACAACGCGCAGCGGTACGGATAATGTCCGTCTCCGCCACGGGGACCGGCGGCAGCACGAGCGCGGCGCTGGTGGCGGCGGCGGGGGCGGGCAAGCGCCCACACCGTCGTCGCTCCGGCATCCACGGTTCGCCGCTCACCCCGGTGCTGTTCCTGCTGCCGTACCTCGTGCTGTTCGGCATGTTCATCATCATCCCGGCGTTCTACGGGATCTGGATGAGCCTGCATGCGTGGGACTTCGTCATGCCGAACAAGCCGTGGGTGGGGGCGCGGAACTACTCGCAGCTGCTGGACCCGTCGTCGCTGCAGTTCGAGCCGTTCTGGAACGGGATGATGGCCACCGGCATCTTCACCGTGTGGTCCGTGCCGCTGCTCATTGTCCTGCCGCTCGGGCTCGCGCTGCTGCTGCACCGGCAGTTCCCCGGGCGCACGTTCTTCCGGGCGGTGTTCTTCGCGCCGTATGTGCTGGGCGTGGCGGTGATCGGCCTGATGTGGCGTTACCTGCTCGACGGCAACTTCGGGCTCATCAACTACGTGTTCGGGACGAACATCCAGTGGACGACGACGCAACCCTGGGCGTGGGTGGGGCTCGTCGGCGTCACGATCTGGTGGACGCTCGGCTTCAACACGATCATCTACCTGGCCGGCCTCGGCGATATCCCGCAGGAGCACTACGAGGCGGCGTCGATCGACGGGGCGTCGACGTGGCAGAAGTTCTGGTACGTCACGCTGCCCGGGCTCCGGCCCGTACTGATCTTCATCATGATCACGACGACGCTCGCCAGCGCCAACATGTTCGGCCAGTCCTACCTGATCACGCACGGCGGACCGACCGAGACGACGCGCACCGCGATCATGGTGATCACCTCCACCGGCTTCTCCCAGAACCGGCCCGGCGAGGCGGCGGCCATGAGCTACATCCTGGCGCTGTTCCTCGCGGTGGTGTCGGTGGTCAACTTCTGGATCATGCGCGACAAGGATGCGGCGCGCGAGGAGAAGCTGCATCGTCGCGCCCGGAAACGCGAAGCGGGGGCGGCATCATGAGGAAGGCCACGCGCAATCCGCTGTTCTGGCTGCTGTTGCTCGCTCTGACGGTGGTGTTCATCGGGCCGATCATCTTCATCTTCCTGACGTCGTTGAAGCCGATGATCGAGGCGCAGTCCGTGCCGCCCACGATCATCCCCGAGACGTGGACGCTGCGGGCTTACCGGCAGCTGTTCTTCATCGACGACGCATCCCCGGTGCTCCGGTGGTTCCTCAACTCGATGATCGCGGCTACCCTGCACGCCCTGCTGGTGGTGACCGTGACGTCGATGGCCGGCTACGCCCTGGCGCGCATGCGGTTCCGGGGGCGCGGGGCGGCGTTCGGGATCATCATCTCGACCATGCTGGTGCCGGGCTTCGTGTTCCTGATCCCCAACTTCGAGATGCTCAACCGGCTCGCGTGGCTGGACAGCATGCCCGCGATCGTCGTTCCCGGCGCGGCGGGCGCGTTCGGCGTGTTCTTCATGCGGCAGTTCTTCCTCCGGCTGCCGATCGAGTTCGAGGAGAGCGCGCGCATCGACGGCGCCGGCGCGATGCGGACGTTCGTCTCGATCGTGCTGCCCAACACGAGGCCGGCGCTGGTGACGCTGTTCATCATCAGCTTCCTGGCCAACTGGAACGACTTCATCTGGCCTATCTACGTGCTGTTCAGCGACCAGAACCTGACGCTGCCCGTCGGCCTGAGCCGCCTGCAGGGCGCGTACACGATCGACTATCCGGTCGTGATGGCGGGTGCGATGGTGGCGGCGATCCCGGTGCTGATCATCTACTCGTTCGTGCAGCGCTACATCATCGCCGGCGTCGCCAGCACGGGCATCAAGGGGTGACGGTGATGCGTGTTCTTCCCCTGCTGGCCGCCGTGGCGCTGCTGGGTGCCGCCTGCAGTACCGACGCCCCGCCCCCGACCGAGGAGCCCACCGTGACCGAACCGACGACGTCGCCCGGCGAGGCCGGTGACCCCACAGCGGCGCCGCAGGGGGAGGGGTTCACGAACCCCGTCTACCCCTACAACTTCCCCGACCCCCAGATCCTCGCCGACGAGGGCGGCGGCTTCGTCGCGATCGCCACCAACGGCAACGGGCAGAACGTCCAGACGCTCGTGAGCGACGAAATGGTCAGCTGGACCGAGGGCGACGACGCGCTGCCGCAGCTCGCGGAGTGGTCGTACCCAGGGAAGGTCTGGGCGCCGGAGATCATCCGGTGGAGCGACGGCACGTACCGGCTCTATTACACGACGCGCTCCCCGGAGCCCGAGTGGCAGTGCATCTCGGTGGCCGTCTCCGACACGCTCGCGGGGCCGTACACGGACTCGAGCACGGAGCCGCTGATCTGCGAGCTGGATGAGGGCGGCTCGATCGACCAGTCTCCGTTCATCGCCTCCGACGGCACGGCGTGGCTGTACTGGAAGAACGACGGCAACGCCAAGGGCGTGGACACCTGGATCCGGGTGCAGCAGCTCACCGACGACGGGCTGGGCGTGACCGGCGAGATCACCGACCTGCTCCAGCAGGACCTCCCGTGGGAGGGTGAGCTGATCGAGGGCCCGGTGGTGGTGGAGATCGACGGGCTCTTCCACATGTTCTACTCGGGCAACGGCTTCTGGACGGACAAGTATGCGGTGGGGCATGCGACGGCGCCGTCGCCGACGGGGCCGTTCACGAAGTCGGGTGATCCGGTGTTGGTGACGAACGACGTCGCCGCGGGGCCGGGCCACAACCACATGATCGAGCTCGACGGGCGGTGGTGGATGGTCTACCACGCCTGGGAGCCGGGCTTCATCGGGATGGACGCGATCGGACGCCAGATGTGGCTCTCGACGGTGGACTTCGACGGCGCCACCGTCACCGTCCAGCCGCCCACCGTCGACAACCCCGAGCGCCCTTGAAGCTTCCCCGGCCGCGCCCGCGGGCGTAGTGTCGTGACATGAGTGCAGAAGCGATCAACACGGACGTTCCGGCGAGCGGCGACGGGTGTTGCGACAGCTCGCCAGGCCAGCACGCCACCGGGCACTACGAAGCCACCGGGCACCAGGTGATGCAGAGCTTCGAGCCCGGCGAGGGCTGGATGTGGGACTTCGAGAAGCAGAAGGGTGTGCCGTTCGTGCAGCTTGCG
>JAAYZP010000007.1 GCA_012514785.1 Propionibacterium sp.
AATCGGGTGGCCTTGCGCCGCTTCTTCCGGAACGTCTCGGCCGCGGTGAGGGCGATCATCACGACAATCTGGGTCACGAACACGCCGACGGTGAAGCGGGAGACAGCGCGGCGCAACCGTTCGAGGCGGGACATGCCCGACAGCCTAGTGCAGGGGCCGGGCGGTCGTGCAGGGGAGGAATCGAGGATGTCAGCGGCGGGCAGTAGTCTGGGCCGCGACATGTCTGACTCCCTATTTCCTGATCTCGCCGCGGCGTTCGCGCCGCAGGCGGCCGCGCCCGAGGCGCCGCGTCCCGAGCCCGTCACCCGTTCCCGCACCGTCGGTGAGGACGAGCTGCTGGAGGGGTTGAACCCGCCGCAGCGCGAGGCCGTCGTGCACGCCGGGGCGCCGGTGCTCGTCGTCGCCGGCGCCGGGTCCGGCAAGACGCGGGTGCTCACCAGCCGCATCGCGCATCTGGTGAGCCAGCGCGACGTGCACCCGGGCTCGATCCTGGCCATCACCTTCACCAACAAGGCAGCCGCGGAGATGCGGGAGCGCGTCGTCGAGCTGGTCGGCAACCGGGCGAAGCTGATGTGGGTCTCCACGTTCCACTCCGCCTGCGTGCGGATCCTGCGCTCCGACATCGACCGCTTCGACATCGCCAAGTCGTTCTCGATCTACGACGACGCCGACTCGAAGCGGCTGATGTCGCTCGTGCTGCGCGACATGGAAGCCGACCCGAAACGCTTCCCCGTGCGCGCGGTGATGACCGGTGTGAGTAACTTCAAGAACGAGCTGGTGGACTACGAGTCGGCTGTGGCGCAGGCCACGACGCCGCAGCAGAAGGTGTACGCGGAAGCCTACGCGGACTACCAGCAGAGGCTGGCCGCGGCCAACGCGCTCGACTTCGACGACCTCATCATGACGACGGTGAACCTCTTCCAGGCGTTCCCCGACGTGCGCGAGAAGTACCGTCGCCGGTTCCGGCACGTGCTCGTCGACGAATACCAGGACACCAACCATGCCCAGTACGTGCTCATCCGCGAGCTCAGCGGGGAGGCGACGCAGGGGTTCGTCGACGGCAGCCCCGTGGTGGAGCCGGCCGAGCTCATGGTGGTGGGGGACTCCGACCAGTCGATCTACGCGTTCCGCGGCGCCACGATCCGCAACATCCTCGACTTCGAGGCAGATTTCCCGGGCGCGCGCACCATCGTGCTGGACCAGAACTACCGCTCGAGCGAGAACATCCTCACCGCCGCCAACGCCGTCATCTCCCGCAACGAGGGCCGCCGCGAGAAGCGGCTCTGGTCCGACCTCGGCGAGGGCGAGCTGATCACGGGCTGGGTGGCGGACACCGAGCACGACGAGGCGCAGTTCATCGCCTCCGAGATCGACCAGCTGCGCGACAACGGCGTCTCCAACTACTCCGACACCGCCGTCTTCTACCGCACCAACGCGCAGTCGCGCGCGCTGGAGGAGGTCTTCATCCGCGTCGGGATGCCGTACAAGGTGGTGGGCGGCGTGCGCTTCTACGAGCGCCGCGAGATCCGCGACGCCGTCGCCTACCTGCGCGCCATCGTCAACCCCGCCGACGACGTCTCCGTGCGCCGGATCCTCAACGTCCCCAAGCGCGGCATCGGCGACCGCGCGGAGGCCGCGATCGCGCATCTCGCTGCGGCGGAGCGCCTCACGTTCTTCGAGGCGCTGCAGCGCTCCGACGAGGCCCAGCTCGCCACCCGCAGCCTGAAGCAGATCAAGTGGTTCGTCGAGCTGATGGAGGCGCACCAGATCCAGGCCGCCACTGGCACGCCGGCCAACGAGGTGCTGCTCAGCGTGCTCGAGCAGTCCGGCTACGTGCCGGAGCTGCAGGCCTCCACCGACCCGCAGGACGAGACCCGCCTGGAGAACCTGGAGGAGCTGGTGAGCGTGGCGGCGGAGTTCGTGGACGCGGCCAACACCGTCGACCTCGACGAGGAGGTCTCCGGCCTGGCCGCGGGCATGCCCGAGCCCGACGATTCACTCGCAGCCTTCCTGGAGCGGATCGCGCTCGTCGCGGACTCCGACCAGGTGCCCGAGGAGGGCACCGGCGTCGTGACGCTGATGACGCTGCACACCGCGAAGGGGCTGGAGTTCGACACCGTGTTCCTCACGGGGCTGGAGGAGGGGCTGTTCCCGCACCAGCGGGCGCTGATGGACAAGTCGGAGCTGGAGGAGGAGCGTCGCCTGGCCTACGTCGGGGTGACGCGGGCGCGCAAGCGGCTCTACCTGACGCGCTCCACCGTGCGCGTGATCTTCGGCCAGCCGGCGTACAACCCGCCTTCGCGGTTCCTCGAGGAGATCCCGGCGCACGTGCTCGACTGGCGCCGCACCGGCTCCAGCTCGATGACGACGTGGGCGGCGTCGTCGGCCACCCGCAACCACCAGACCCGCTCCCGGATGGCGGATGCGACGCCGAGCTTCGGCAAGGGCAGCGGCGCGAAGCCGGCGTTGGTCGTCGGGGTGGGGGAGAAGGTGCTGCACGCGAAGTTCGGCCTGGGCACGGTGCAGGCCGTCGTCGGGGCCGGCGACCACGCGAAGGCCGACATCGACTTCGGCTCCGCGGGGCTGAAGCGGATGAGCCTCAAGCACGCCCCGATGGAGCGGCTCTAAACGCCAGTGAGTGGTTGCCAACCGAGCAGGGTTGACAACCACTCACTGGAGTAGTCCGAGGGTCAGGCGCCGAGGCCCTGCAGGAACGTCATCGGGTTGGAAGCCGAGTAGACGTCGCCGGGCGTGGTGCCGTTCTTGTAGAACTCGAAGTGCAGGTGCGAGCCGTAGGAGCGGCCGGTGTTGCCGACGTAGCCGATGATGTCGCCGGCCTTCACGGTCTGGCCCGGGCTCACGGCGCTGCGCGAGAGGTGGGCGGACAGCGTCGCGCCGTCACGGTGCTGGACGACGACGTTGACCCCGGCCCAACCGCCCGCGGTGGGGCTGAGCACGACGCCGGAGGCGACGGCATAGACGGGGGTGCCCGTGGGGGCCGGGAAGTCCTGGCCCGTGTGGTAGCGGGCCCAGATGCCGGTGCGGCCGAAGCCGGCGCCGACGCGGAAGTTGGACTTCACGGGCATCGACGCGCCCTTGGTGGTGAGGTTCTTGACGTCCTCGGCGGACATGCCGGAGGTGGAGAAGCCGGCGGCCGACGCGATCTGCTGGGCCTCGGCGATCAGGCGTTCGGCCTCCTCGGCCTCGGCCTTCAGCTTGGCGGCCTGCGCCTCGACGAGCTCCATGTCGCCGTCCATGAGGCGCACACGCTCCTCGGCGGTCTCGCTGGTCTCGGCGCGCAGGGCGTCGTCGGCGGCCTGGTCGATGGCCTCGGCACGGTCGCGGGCGTTGGTGTCGGCGGCGGCCTCGCTCAGGCCGTCACGCACGACGCTGCGGGAGACGTCGGCGCTGCGGTTGGCGAACCCCTGCTGGGCGGCTTCGACGGCAGCGGCCGGGATCGCGGCTTCGGCGCCGAGCGATTCGAGGCCGGGATCGTCGTCGCGGGCTGCGAAGGCGTAGGCGAAGAGGGTGCCTGCGGCCAGCGCACCGGCGACGGTGGCGGCGACGGCGCCCTTGCCGAACCGGCTGCGGGCACGGCCGCGCTTCGCTCGGGAGGGGGTTGCAGTGATGTCTTCGATCGAAGAATCGGAAGGGTCATCGACGAAGCCACGCTTGGGCGTGTGGTCCATCTCTGCGCTCACTCAGTACTCCTCGATGTGTTGGATTCTCCGGAACCTTAGCATTTCTCAGGTTGGTCTCAAACTTCGGTGCAATATGTTTCCTCGACGACTGCGCACTTGTCGGTACAGTGGGCCTGGAAACAGTCCAATCATCAAGTACGGAGTCAAAGTGGACCTCCTGGAATACCAGGCGCGTGACCTGTTCGAACGCTTCGGCGTACCGGTGCTGCCCGGCAGAATCGCAAGCAGCGTAGATGAGGCGTTGGAAGCCTATGAGAGCGTGGGCGGCGGCACCGTCGTCGTGAAAGCGCAGGTGCGGGTGGGCGGTCGCGGCAAAGCCGGCTGCGTCAAGCTCGCGAAGAGCGCCGCGGAAGTGGCGGAGGTGGCGGGCGGCATCCTCGGCCTCGACATCCACGGTCACATCGTGGACACCGTGATGCTGAGCCCGGCGGCGGCGATCGCTGAGGAGTTCTACTTCTCCATCCTGCTCGACCGCGCGGCCAACGGCTACCTCGCCATGTGCAGCCTCGAAGGCGGCATGGACATCGAGCAGCTCGCCGAGGAGCGCCCCGAGGCGCTCGCTCAGGTGTCCGTCGGCGACGGGATCGACGCGGCCAAGGCGAAGGAGATCCTCACGGAAGCCGGCTTCCCGGAGGCCGACCACGAGCGGATCGGCCTCGTGCTGGAGAAGCTGTGGACGGCGTTCAAGGAGTCCGATGCCACGCTCGTGGAGGTCAACCCCCTGGTCCGCACCGAGTCCGGCTACATCCTCGCGCTCGACGGCAAGGTCACCCTCGACGCCAACGCCGAGTTCCGGCACAGCGGCTGGGCGAAGTACCACGAGACCTCCGGCTCCGTGGACCTGGAGCGCCAGGCCAAGGAGCTCGACCTCAACTACGTGAAGCTGGACGGCAACGTCGGCGTCATCGGCAACGGCGCGGGCCTCGTGATGAGCACCCTCGACGTCGTGGCCGCGGCCGGTCTGGAGCTGCCGGGGCACCCGAAGCCCGCGAACTTCCTCGACATCGGCGGCGGCGCGTCCGCCACGGTGATGGCCAACGGGCTGCGCATCATCATGAGCGACCCGCAGGTGGAATCGATCTTCGTCAACGTCTTCGGTGGCATCACCGCCTGCAACGAGGTCGCCGACGGCATCGTGCGGGCGCTGGACATCCTCGGCGACGAGGCGAAGCTGCCGATCGTGGTCCGCCTCGACGGCAACTCCGTCGAGGTCGGCAAGGCGATCCTCGCCGAGGCGAACCACCCACTGATCACCGTGAAATCGACGATGGATGAGGCCGCGCGCACCGCGGCGAAGCTCGCGAGCGAAGGGAACTGAAAACCAGATGGCTATCTTCATCGACGAGTCCAGCCGCGTCATCGTCCAGGGCATGACCGGTAAAGAAGGGCGCAAGCACACGCAGCGCATGATCATGTCGGGCACCCGCGTCGTCGGCGGCGTCACCCCCGGCAGGGGCGGGGAGTCCGTCCTGTTCGAGGAGGATCCGGTGCCGGTCTTCAACACCGTCGCCGACGCCATGGCCGCCACCGGCGCCAACGTCTCGGTGGTGTTCGTGCCCCCGAAGTTCGCCAAGGCGGCCGTCCTCGAGGCGATCGAGGCGGGCATCGGCCTGGTCGTCGTCATCACCGAGGGCATCCCGGTGCACGACTCCGTGGAGTTCGCCGCGGCCGCGAAGGCCTCCGGCAGGACGCGGCTGATCGGCCCCAACTGTCCCGGCCTGATCTCGCCGGGGCGCTCCAACGTCGGCATCATCCCCGCCCACATCTCCGGCGCGGGGCGGATCGGGCTGGTGTCGAAGTCGGGCACCCTGACCTACCAGATGATGTTCGAGCTGCGTGACCACGGCTTCTCCACGGCCGTGGGCATCGGCGGCGACCCCGTCGTCGGCACCAAACACATCGACGTGCTCCAGGCGTTCGAGGACGACCCGGGCACCGACGTGATCGTGATGATCGGCGAGATCGGCGGCGACGCGGAGGAGCGCGCGGCCGAGTACATCGCCGAGCACATCTCCAAGCCCGTCGTGGGCTACGTCGCCGGCTTCACCGCCCCGCCCGGCAAGACCATGGGTCACGCCGGCGCCATCATCACCGGCTCGGCCGGCACGGCGCAGGCGAAGAAGGAGGCGCTCGAGGCCGCGGGGGTCAAGGTGGGCGAGACGCCGTCGCAGACCGCCCAGCTGGTGCGCGACACGATCGCGGACATGCGCCGCGCGGACTGACCGCGCCTCCGGGGAGCCCCCGAAAAAGATAACCGGTGAATTCGGCCACATAGCCTCGTATAGCGGGCTATGTGGCCGAATTCACCGGTTGAAAATTCGTGCGGGCCGTCAGGCCTGCGTGAGCCGCACTCCTGCGCGCTCGGCCACCCAGCCCAGCGACGCGTCGTCGAAGCGGTAATCCTCGGTGACGGTGGCCATCAGGTAGGCGACGCGCGCACCCTCAGCGACGACGGCCACCTGGTAGGCGATCTCACCATCCTCGATCTCGCGGGTGATGTCGTAGGCGACGATCCCCTCGGCGGTCTCGACGATGCTCACCTCGGTGCCGAGCACGCGCTCGGCGCAGGTGGCGAGGTTCTCGCCAAGGTCGGTGGCGAAGGTGCTCGCGGCGCCGGCCTCGCCGAAGACGAAGACCATCTCGTCGAGCCCGAACTGGTCCGGTGCCTGGTCGTCCTGCGTCACGAGGTAGGTGTTCTGCAGGTGATCGCTCGGGCCGGAGGCGCTTGCCAGCGTCATGTCCTCGCACCCGTTGCCGCGGCTGGTGAGCGCCGTCGGGGTCTGGGCGGTCCAGCGGCCGAAGCCTGCGCGCATGCGGGGCAGGTCGGAGACGACCAGCCAGCCGTGGGGTTCGACGGGCGGCACCGCCGTCGGGGTGATCGCCACCTCCGCGTCCCCGCAGGTGCCGACGCGCTCGCACAACCCGTCGAGCGAGCGCTGCCCGGCCTCGATGACGAGGTCGGTGGCGATCGCGGCGTCGTTGCTGAAGGCGTCGGTGATGCTCAGGATGTTGCCGACCCGGGTGAGCAGGAGGTTGTGGTGCTGCGGCTGCTCGCCCTCGTGGAGGACGGTGACCTGGTAGCTCTCCTCGCCGAGGCCCTCGACGTTCTCCGCGGAGATGATCCGCATGGGCACCTCGTCGCAGGCGGCCATGCGGCCCGCCCGCTCGGTCAGCGCCGTCTGCGCGGCCTCGACGGAGGGGTACGCGTCGAGCTGGTGCAGGACGGCGAGCTGGTTGTCCTCCGTGGTGCCGAGCGTGCGCTGCACGGAATCGAGGCGCTCGGAGGCGGAGGGTTCGGTGCTGAAGCACGCGGGGCGCGCCGCGTGCTCGCCGGCGGCGGTGGTCGTGTTGGTGATGGCCCACGTCGCGTTGGGGTTGAGCGCCTTGGCGTCGGCCTCCGTGAGGAGGTCGGCGACGTCGACCCTCGGGATGGTGGGCGAGACGCTGGGCGAGACCGACGGCGACGGGGACGCCACCGGCGCGGACGGGCCCCCTGTGAGGAACCCGACGATGCCCGCGCCGACCGCGAGGACCGCGATGCCGAGACCCGCGACGGCGAACGCCCTGGCGTGCGCCCTCCACCAGTCGGGCGCGCCGGTGGGCGCGCCCCCGGCCGCCGTCGGCGGGCTGGGCTGGCGCTCCGGTGTGGTGTGCGGGCTCGGCGTGGGTGCGGGTGTCGGCGCCGAAGCGGCCGGGGAGCCCGCTGCCGCTGCCGGCTCCCAACGCGGCCCCTTCTCGGGCGTCGGGGGCGGCGGCTCGGGCGGGGTGACGGAGCTCAGCGCGGAGCGGCGGGGTTGGGGGCCGGGGCCCTCGTAGAAGCCTTCGCCGCGCGGCGGCAGGATCGGGGCGGGGATCAGGGTGTCCCCGGCCGGCGCCGGGGAGGCCGGTGACGCGGCGGGAGGGGGCACGTCGTGCCGGGCGAAGTCGAGGCCGCGGGTGGGCGTGCCGATTCCGGTGGATCCCTGCTCGTGGGCGGCTTCGTAGGGGGAGTCCAGCGAGCGGCGGGCGGGCGAGACCGGGGGATCGTCGGGGGAGCCCGAGTGGTAGTCGGGCGAGACGGCCGAGCGGGCCGGGGTATCCGCGGACCGGGCCGGCCGGGCGAACGGATTGTCGTCGCGTCCTGAATCGAGACCGGAACCGTCTGCGGTATCGTCGGATGCGCGCGCACGGCGTGGGCGCATTGCGTCGTCGGACATCTGTTGCGCCTCCTCTCGCGGGGTGTCAGGGCATCAGATTACTAGGGTGGGCGGCGCGGAACGCTATCGGCACGAGGAGGGACTGCATCGTGGCTGGCCTGACCCGTACCGTCGCGGTCGACGTCGATGACGAAAAACCGACGCCGACGCGCACCTTCACCTGGCCCTGGCAGCTGATCACGGTGCTGGGCGCCGTCGCGGTGGCGGGCGCGGGATGGGTGCTCCTCGGCGGCCTGTCGGCCGTCGTGTGGCTGGCGTCCTCGGACGCGCCGCTCACGGATGCGTTGCGCATCGCCACCCAGCTCTTCGCACTCACCCACGGGGCCCCGGTCACGCTCGTCGGGCAGCAGGTCACGCTGGTCCCGCTCGGCCTGAGCCTCCTGCTCGTGTTCCTCGCGCTGCCGATCGTCGGCGTCGCCGCGCGTCACGCAGCCGAGAGCATGGGGCGGATCGACGACGACGGCGCGGTCCACGTGAGCCTGGAGAAGGTGGTGTGGATCGTCGCGGGCACGTACGCCGCGGTCTACACCGTCGCGGTGGCCGTGCTGACCGGCGCGGTCCTCGGCGGCGACGTCGTCGGCCCGGCCGTCCTGGGCGCAGTGATCATCGGCGGCATCGCCGGGCTCTGGGGCGCGGCCGGCGGCGTGGGCTTCGACCCGACGCTGCAGTGGCCGGCGTGGCTGCGCGTGGTCCCACGCGCGATCGGCGCCTCGCTGCTCGCGCTCCTCGCCGTCGGCGCCGTCGCGCTCGCGTGCGCGTTCGCGCTCGGCCGCGAGCGGATCGCTGCCATCACCGAATCGCTCGAACCCGGCATCGTCGGGGGAGTCGCGCTCATCGTCGTGCACCTCGTCTACCTGCCCAACCTCGTGCTCTGGGCCTGCTCGTGGATGATGGGGGCGGGCATCACCGTCGGCGACGGTTCGCTGATCACGCTGGCCATCACCGACGTCGGGCTCCTGCCGGCGATCCCCGCGCTGGGCGCGGTGCCGGAGCCGGGGGTGGCGTCGCCCTGGATGTTGCTGTGGCTCGCGGGTGGCGTCGTCGCCGGAGCGGCGGCCGGCGTGGCCGTGACGTGGGCGAGGCCGCGTGCCAGGGTCGACGAGACCGCGCTGGTGGGCGGGCTGGCCGGAGTGCTGGCCGGGCTCGTCGTCACGCTCGCTGCCTCGCTCGCCAGCGGCGGCCTCGGCGCCGACCGGCTCGCCGAGATGGGCGCCCGCGTCGGCCAACTCGCCGTCTTCGCGCCGACGCTGCTCGGCCTGTCCGGGCTGCTCGCAGGCCTCGTGCTCGGGCTCGTCCGACGCCCCCGCCCCGCCCCGGACCAGCCCGGCGAGGCCACCGAACCCCACGCACTCGAGGAGACCTGATGCCCACCAACGACGTCGTGCTCGCCTCCGGCTCCGGCACCCTCGCCCAGGCGCTCATCGACGCCATCGAGGAGGGCTCGGTGGACGCGCGCATCGTCGCCGTCGTGTCCGACCAGCCCGACGCCGGCGTCCTGGAACGCGCCCGCCGCCACGGCATCCCGGCCGTCGCGCACCCGCTGCCGAAGGGCGCCGACCGGGCCGCGTGGGACCGCGGACTCACCGACGTCGTCGCCGGGTTCGCGCCCGACCTCGTGGCCTCCGCCGGCTTTATGCGGCTGCTCGGGGACCACTTCCTCGCCCGCTTCGAGGGCGCGACGATCAATACCCACCCCGCGCTGCTGCCCAGCTTCCCCGGCATGCACGGCCCCAGGGACGCGCTGCGCGCCGGGGTGAAGATCGCCGGTGCGACGGTGTTCCTGGTCGACGCCGGCGTGGACACCGGTAGGATTCTGGCTCAGGGTGCTGTGGACGTGCTCGACGACGACACCGTCGACTCCCTCCATGAGCGCATCAAAGTGGTGGAGCGACGCCTGCTGGTGGACGTCGTGCGTAACTGGAGGTAACCATGGCTGACCGACTACCGATCAAGCGGGCGCTCGTGAGCGTGTACGACAAGACGGGCCTGGCCGAGCTGGGGCAGGTGCTCGCGGAGGCCGGCGTCGAGATCGTGTCGACGGGCTCCACCGCTGGCGTGCTCAGGGAGGCCGGGGTGCCGGTGGTCGGCGTCGAGGAGGTCACAGGGTTCCCCGAGTGCCTCGACGGCCGCGTCAAGACGCTGCACCCGAAGATCCACGCGGGCATCCTGGCCGACCGTCGCCTCGAGTCGCACAACCAGCAGCTCGCCGAGCTCGACGTCGCCCCCTTTGACCTGGTGATCACCAACCTCTACCCCTTCATCGAGACCGTCGCCTCCGGGGCGGGCATGGAGGAGAGCGTCGAGCAGATCGACATCGGCGGCCCGACGATGGTGCGCGCGGCCGCGAAGAACCACGCCTCCGTGGCCGTCATCACCGCCGCCCGCCAGTACGCGGGCCTGCGCACGGCGCTCGCGGAGGGCGGCACCACGCTGGAGGAGCGGCGTGCGCTGGCCGCCGCGGCGTTCCGGCACACGGCCGAGTACGACGTCGCGGTGGCGGGCTGGATGGGGGAGGTCGTCGTCGGTGAGGGCGAGTTCGGGGGTTGGCACGGCGCCACGTACACCAAGGTCGCCGACCTGCGCTACGGCGAGAACTCCCACCAGGCGGCCGCGCTCTACCGCGACGCCCGCGGGGGCGGGCTGGCCGGCGCGCAGCAGCTGCACGGCAAGGAGATGAGCTACAACAACTACGTCGACGCCGACGCCGCCCACCGCGCGGCCTACGACTTCGACACGCCCGCCGTCGCGATCATCAAGCACGCCAACCCGTGCGGCATCGCCGTCG
>JAAYZP010000505.1 GCA_012514785.1 Propionibacterium sp.
AAGTCGCCCCCCTTGATGGTATCGAAAAACAGGCGAAAAATGCTGTCGCCATCGTTCTGATAGTTTTTGGCCGCGTTGATGCCGCCCTGGGCAGCGATCGAGTGGGCGCGTCGGGGCGAGTCCTGGTAGCAGAAGTTGAGGACGTTGTAGCCGGCCTCACCCAGCGTCGCGGCTGCTGCGCCGCCCGCCAGGCCGGTGCCGACGATGATCACGGAGAGCTTCCGACGGTTGGCGGGGTTCACCAGGCGCGCCTGGAACTTCCGCGTCTCCCACATCTTCTCGACCGGGACGTCGGGAGCCTTGGTGTCGGCGAAATCCTCACCGACGGTGTAGTAGTTCAGCGTTACGTCTGTCGTCATCTGATTCAACCAATCCATCCGAAGAGCACAGCCAGGGGCATGACCATGAAGCCGACGTAGAGCACGACGGCGACGAAATAGGCCAGCCCGTTGAGGATCGCGCGGGAACGGCTGGACATGTTCAAGCCCAGCGTCGCGAACGCGCTCCAGAAGCCGTGGCGGATGTGCATGCAAACGAGCACCATGCAGATCGCGTAGATCGCGACCATCCACGGCTTGCTGAACGAGTTCACGATCATCGCGTACGCGCTCGACGGATCAGGGTGGAAGGCGCTCGGGGTGATCGTGAAGTGCAGCAGGTGGAAGATCAGGAAGGCCGCCACGATGAGGCCGCCCCAGCGCATCGTGCGCGCCGAGTACGTCCGCGCCATGGTCTTCTTGCGCTCGTAGCTCCGGCCAGCCGCCTTGTTGGAGGTGCTCCACAGGGTGACCGCGGACCAGAAGTGCAGGATCACCGCGAGGACCAGGACGAAACGGAACACCCAGATGAACGTGCCTGCCGGCATGATCGGGTAGAGGATTCCGCCGTCGTCAGTGGCACCCTTCAGCCAGCCGGCGTAGTGGTCAAACGCTTCGGCACCGATGAAGGCCTTCAGGTTGCCATACATGTGCATGAGCAGGAATCCGATCATGATCAAGCCGGTCACCGCCATGGTGAACTTCTTGACGACTGTTGATCGGAACGCTCTCTGATGAGTAGTCAGTGTTGTCGTCACGCACAGAACTCTAGCCAACTACGGGTACCTTTTGGCCAACCGGGGGCGGTTAGTCCCAATACGACCGGTTCGCGTCCCACAAGCAGATTTTCACGACTTTCGGCTTGCGAATATCACTCCGGGTCGACGATCAGATCCGGCCGACGCGCCAGTGTGCGACGAAGTGCCTCGTCACGTCGCCAGGCGGCGATGACGGCGTGGTTGCCGCCCAGGAGCACCTCGGGCACCGCCCGTCCCCGCCACTGCGGGGGCTTGGTGTAATTCGGGTACTCGAGCAGGGCGTCGTTGTCCTGGGAATGACTTTCCTCCCTCAGCGAGTCGGGGTTGCCGATGACGCCGGGCAGGAGCCGCACGACGGCCTCGATGATCGCCAGAGCGGCGACCTCTCCCCCGTTGAGGACGTAATCGCCGAGGCTCAGCTCGTGGGTGTCGTAGGTGTCGTGGGAGTGGTCCAGGACCCGCTGGTCGATGCCCTCGTAGCGGCCGCAGGCGAACACCAGGCGCGGTTTGGCCGCCAACTCGTAGGCGATCGTCTGCGTGAACGGGCGCCCGGCCGGCGTGGGCACGATGACCGTCATGGGTCCGGGCGCCGCCGCTTCGACAGTGTCGAGCGCTTCACCCCAGGGTTCGGGCTTCATCACCATGCCCGCGCCCCCGCCGTAGGGGGTGTCGTCGACGGTGTTGTGGCGGTCGTGCGTCCACCGGCGCAGGTCGTGGACGTGGGACTCCACGATGCCCTTCTCGATCGCCTTGCCGACGAGGCTCAGCTGGAGCGGTGCGAAGTAGTCGGGGAAGATGCTGACGACGTCGATCCTCACAGCGGGTCCTCCAGCAGGCCGTGCACGTCGGCGAGCTGCAGGTAACCGCCCTCGAGGTCCACCGTCGGGACGAGTTCGCCCACGAACGGCACCAGCCGTTCCTCGCCGTCGACGTCGACGGTGAGCAGGTCCTGCGACGGCAGATGGGTGACCTCGGTGACGACGCCGGCGGTCGTGCCGTCCGCGCGGCGGACCTCCAGGCCGATCAGGTGCCGGTCGTAGAACTCCTCCGGGTCGTCGGGCCGCTCGTCGGTGCGCACCGTCGTCCACAGCTCCTGGCCGGTCAACCGTTCGACCGCCGTGCGGTCGGGGTAGCCCACGAATGAAACGAGGAGGCGGCTCCCGTGCCAACGCACGGAAGCCACCTCCACATGGGTCTCGTCTGCGAGCCGCAGCTTCGCGCCCTTGGCGAAGCGGCGTTTCGGCTCGTCGGTGGCCATATCGATCGAGACGTCACCACGAATGCCGTGGGCGCGTCCGACTCGCCCGACGATGACGGTGAGGTTCACGAGCGGCGAGGGCGATCCACGTCGACGAAATCGACGCGGACGTTCTCCTTGCCGGCCAGTGCCGAGATCACCGTGCGCAGCGCCTGCGCGGTGCGGCCCTGCCGCCCGATGACCTTGCCGATGTCGTCCGGATGGACACGGACCTCGAGCAGCCGCCCACGGTGGAGGTCCTTGTCACGGACGGTGACGTCGTCAGGATTGGCGACGATGCCCGCCACGAGATGCTCCAACGCTTCGGCGAGCACCCTCAGGCCTCTTCTGCCGGGGCCTCGGCCTCGTCGGCGGCAGCCTCAGCCGGCGCCTCCTCGACCTGGGCCTTGGCCTCATCGGCCTTGGCCTTCTCCTCCTCGGCCTTCTTCTTGGCCTTGGAGATGGCGGGCGCGGTGGCTTCGGCGTCCTGCGCGAGCGCCTTGGCGAACTCGGCCTCGCGGTCGCGACGCTCGGGCTGCGGGTCGATGCCCGACGGCGACGTGTCGCCGCTGAACTGCTGCCAGTCACCGGTGCGCTTCATGATCGCGACGACGGCCTCGGTGGGCTGGGCGCCCACGGAGAGCCAGTACTGCGCGCGCTCGGAGTCGAGCTGGATGACCGACGGGTCATTCTTCGGGTGGTAGAGGCCGATCTCCTCGATGGGACGGCCGTCGCGCTTGGCGCGCGAGTCGATGACGACGATGCGGTAGTGCGGCGAGCGGATCTTGCCCATGCGCTTCAGACGAATCTTGGTTGCCACAGTTGTGGTTACTCCTCGAGTGATTAAGTTTGGGGCGGCAGCTTGCACGTGTGGGGCACGTGCGCTGCAAACCTAGGGTCCTCCCGGCCAGCGAGTAGAGGGCTCCGGCCAAAAAGGTGCATCGGACATTGTGCCAGAATCCGACGGTTAAGCCTAATGACCGCGCATGTAGGGTCGCCGTATGGACGCTGCCCGGCCCCCCGCCATCGACATCACCGACGACGACTTCGACGCGCTGGTGGAAGAGGCGTTCGACGAACTGCCGGACGAGTTGCTCGAGCATATCGACAACCTGATCTTCGTCATCGAGGACGAGCCCGAGGACGGCTCCGACACGCTCGGGGTCTACGAGGGCACCGCGCTGACGGAGCGCGACGAATACGGCTTCGGCCAGCTACCGGACCGGATCGTGCTGTTCAAGGGGCCGCTGACGCGGCTGGCGCGCGACCTGGAGGAGCTCTACGACGAGATCATCGTCACCCTCGTGCACGAGCTCGGGCACTACCACGGGATCGAGGAAGCCAGGCTCCACGAACTCGGCTGGGGCTGAGCCCCACGTGTGACGGGGCATGTGCATCCTGTGCGGCGACGTCGCCGCACACGAGGCACCTGCCGTCGGTTTCGTTGCTCGAAGCGGGAGACTTTGTGAACGAGCGCTGTCACTGAGCAGCACCCGTTCACGAAGTCCCCGGGTCACCGTCAGCCGCAGGCGGCCGTCAGCGAGCCGTGGTGGGCGAGCACGCTCGTCGGTCCGCAGATCGCCGTGCTGAGCGACGGTGTCACTCCCGCGCCCTGCTCGACCACCGGACTCTGGCCGTAGAGCCGCTCGATGCCGAGCAGGCTATCGAGGAATCCGGCGGGGTAGCTGAGGCTGTCGACGCGCGTGTCGTCGGGGTTCAACCCCGCCGTCTCCGCGGCGTGGCGGAAGAACTCGTCGCGGCCCATGACGCCGTCGATGAGCCCGTACTCCTGCGCCTGATCGGTGGCGAAGACGCCGGCGCCCATGTCGTTCACGATGACCGACTCGTCGATGCCGCGGTGCTCCGAGACGATGCCGACGAACTGGCCGTACTCGAAACTCAGCATCTCCATCCACTGGGTGCGCTCGGCCTCCGTCATGTCCCGCATGGGGTTGCCGAAGTCTTTGCCCTCGCCCAGCGAGAGGTACTCCTCCGTGATCGATTCCGCTTCGACGCCGGCGGCGAGGATCGTGCTGCCGATCGCGGTCACGTTCTCGAAGCGCTGGAAGGGACCGGAGATGATGCCGATGGAGCCCACGAGCGCGCCGTGGTCGGCGATGATCTCGTCGGCGGTGGCGGTGGAGTAGACGCCGCCGGAGGCGCTCATGGACGACACGTGCACGAGCACCGGCTGGCCGGTGCGGTCCTGGTAGCGCGTCACGGCGTCGGCGATCGCGCGGGAACCTGTGATCGAGCCGCCGGGGGTGTTGACCAGCAGGATGACGCCCGAGGAGTCCTCGACGGTGAGCCCGTCGAGCATGTCGGCGATCTCGTAGCCGTACGTGCCGCCGCCGAGCAGGGCGCCGTCGGAGGCGTCGGCCATGATCGTGCCCGAGATATCGATGGCGCGCAGGCTGTCGGTGGCGGTCTCGTCGCCCCAGACGGTGGCGAGCTGCGTCGTCGCCGTGCCGGAGGCGGTGGGCAACGTGATCGACGCCAGCGAGGCGATCGCCATGAATCCGGCGATGACGGTGGCCACGATGGCGACCACTCCCAGGCCGAGCGCGAAGCCCAGCCCCTTGCCGAAGCCGCGGCCGAATCCGCTTGGCTGCTTGGGCGGCGCCGGGGCGTAGCCGGGTCGGGAGGCCGGTGCGTAGGGCGCCGGCCCCTGGGGCTGCTGCGGCCCGGCGACGGGCGGAGCCGGTTCGCTGACCGGTGAGAACGACTGGTCTTGGTGCTCAGGATTGTCAGACATCGCTGCCCAGTATCGCGCCTCGGAGGATCAGTTGGCCAGGTGAGCGCAGCGTGTCGATGTTCTCGCGCGGGTCCTCGCTGCAGACGATGAGATCCGCGCTGGCCCCTTCGCCCAGCGAGTCGGCGCTCAGCCACCGTCGGGCGCGCCAGCTGGCGGCGCCGAGCGCGAACTCCGCTCCCCCGATCCTCGCCAGCTCGGCGATCTCGTCGACGATGCGGCCGTGCGCCACGACGGTGCCGGCGTCCGTGCCCGCGTAGATCGGGACGCCGGCGTCGAACGCGGCGCCGATGGTGGCGTGCCGGCGCGCGTGGAGGTCCAGCATGTGCGCGCTGTAGGTGGGGAACTTCGCGGCGCCCTGCGCGGCGTAGGTGGGGAAGTTGTCCAGGTTGATCATGGTGGGCACGAGCGCGACGCCGCGCTCGGCCATGCGGGCGATGGTGGCGTCGTCGAGGCCGGTGCCGTGCTCGATGCAGTCCACGCCGGCGTCCACCAGCTCGGTCACCGCCTGCTCCCCGAAGCAGTGCGCGGTCACCCGCGCACCCTCCTCGTGGGCGACGGCGATGGCCTCGGCTGCGACCTCTGCCGGGAAGCTGGGCGCGAGGTCGCCCACCCCGCGCTCGATCCAGTCCCCCACGAGCTTCACCCACCCGTTGCCCGAGCGCGCCTCGTCGCGCACCGTCCCGACGAGTTGCTCCGGCTCCACCTCGACCGCGGCGTAGCGGATGTAGCGGCGGCTGCGCGCGATGTGCCGACCCGCGCGGAGCAGGCGGGGCATCGTCGGATCGTCCTGGAGGAAGCGGGTGTCGGCCGGCGAGCCGCAGTCGCGGATGAGCATGACCCCGGAAGCGAGGTCGGTGGCGGCCTGCTCGCGGGCGGTGGCGTCGTCGACGGCGCCCTCCAACCCCAGGCCGACGTGGCAGTGCGCATCGACGAGGCCGGGCAGCACGAAGGCATCGGTGGCGAGGGTCTGCGCGCCTTCGACCTCGATGAACGTGATGCGCCCGTCGACGACCCAGAAGTCCTGGGGCTCGGAGCCGGGGAGCAGGGTGCCGTGGATGTGGAAGCGGTCCATGCCTGGATCCTAACGCCCGCGCACCGCGTCGTCCCGGCCCGCTGGGCGCGGCTTCCTGCGCCGACTTCCGGCCCAAGAACTTCATTCCTCGCCACTGGTTTTCCGATTCGGCGCAGCAACCCTTTGCTGATCGAACGAGTGGCGAGTTTTGCAGGCACTGGCCCGCTGCGCTCCGCATCTCGGGCCCGAGGATGCGCTCGCGGTGTGATCAGTTGCCGCCCTGCTGGTCGAGCATCTTCTTCAGCTCGGGGGGCAGTTCGAAGTCGTCCATCGACTGGGGGGCGGCTTCCTGCGCCGGCTTGCGGTCCAGGCCGAGCGCCTTCATGCGCTCCTGCTCCGCCCGCTTCGCGGGGTTGCCGGAGACGCCCTTGCCGCGAGTCGCCTTGCGCTTGTTGGCGGCGCGCGCGGGCTGGCGTCGGCCACCACCCATGCCACCCATGCCGCCCATCCCCGGCATCCCGGGCATTCCCGGCATGCCGCGTCCCCCGGCCATCGATTCCATCATCTTGCGTGCGTCGACGAAGCGGTTGACGAGGCTGTTGACGGCGGAGACCTCGACGCCGGCGCCCTTGGCGATGCGCGAGCGCCGCGAGCCGTTGAGGACCGAGACGTCGTCGCGCTCCTGCGGGGTCATCGAGCAGATGATCGCCTCGATGCGGTCGATCTCGCGCTCGTCGATGTCGTTGATCGCGTCCTTGAACTGGCCCGCGCCCGGGAGCATGCCGAGGATGCTGGACAGCGGCCCCATCTTGCGCAGCTGGCGCATCTGGCCGAGGAAGTCGTTGAGCCCGAACTTGCCCTTGCCGCCCAGCAGCTTGTCCGCGGCCTCGCGGGACTGTTCGGCGTCGAAGGTCCTCTCCGCCTGCTCGATGAGCGTGAGCATGTCGCCCATGCCGAGGATGCGGCTGGCCATGCGGTCGGGGTGGAAGACGTCGAAGTCCTCGAGCTTCTCACCGTTGGAGGCGAACATGATCGGCTTGCCGAGCACGCGCGCGATCGAGAGTGCGGCGCCACCGCGGGCGTCGCCGTCGAGCTTCGTCAGCACGACGCCGTCGACGCCGACGCCGTCGTTGAAGGCCTTGGCGGTGTTGACCGCGTCCTGGCCGATCATCGCGTCGACGACGAAGAGGGTCTCGTCGGGTGTGACCGCGGCCTTGATGTCGGCGGCCTGCTGCATGAGCACCTCGTCGACGCCGAGTCGGCCGGCGGTGTCGACGATCACGACGTCGTAGAGCTTGTTCTGCGCGTGCGTGATCGAATCGCGCGCCACCTGGATCGGGTCGCCGACGCCGTTGCCCGGCTCGGGCGCGAAGACGTGCACGCCGGCGCGCTCGCCGACGACCTGCAGCTGGCCCACCGCGTTGGGCCGCTGGAGGTCGGCCGCGACGAGCAGCGGCGAGTAGTTCTGGGAGCGCAGCCAGCGGCCGAGCTTGCCGGCCAGCGTCGTCTTACCGGCGCCCTGCAGGCCCGCGAGCATGATCACCGTGGGCGGGTTCTTCGCGAACCGGATGCGTCGCGCTTCCCCGCCGAGGATGTGGATGAGCTCGTCGTTGACGATCTTGACGATCTGCTGCGTGGGGTTGAGCGCCTTGGAGATCTCCAGCCCGACGAGGCGTTCCTTGACCGCGGCGATGAACTCCTTGACCACGCCCAGGTTGACGTCGGCCTCGAGCAGCGCGATGCGGATCTCGCGCATCGACGAGTCGACGTCGGCCTCGGTCAGCCGCCCTTTGGACCGCAGGCCCTTGAATACGGATGCGAGCCGGTCTTGCAGCGTGTCGAACACTAGGACTTCCCCTTCGCGGATGGATGATCCCACCTAGGATAACCAGTCGGGCCGAGGAGTCCCGATTCCCCGCCGATCCGCGACGCCCGACAGGTGGTCTCAGTTGCTGCGGTAGCCGAGGTCCTGGTACTCCGGATGCTTGGCCATCCACGACTTCACGAACGGGCAGATCGGCAGCACGCGGCGCCCGCCCTGCGCGCGGACGTCGTCGAGCGCGCCCCGGACGAGCGCGGAACCGACGCCCTTGCCCTCGAAACTCGGGTCCACCTCGGTGTGGGTGAAGGTGATCATCTGGTCGCTGAGCATGTACTCGGCGAACCCGGCGAGGTCGCCGTCGAGGTGCGCCTCGTAGCGGTTCTGCTCCGGGTTGTGGCTGATGACTGGCTGGGACATGGGTGCCTTCCTTACTCGCCGAGGATGCCGGCGACGAAACCTTCCGCTTCGAACGGCGCGAGGTCGTCGACGCCCTCGCCCAGCCCGATGAGCTTGACGGGCACGCCCAGCTCGCGCTGGACCTGGACGACGATGCCGCCCTTGGCGGAGCCGTCGAGCTTGGTGAGCACGACGCCGCTGACGTCCACGACCTCGCCGAAGATGCGGGCCTGGGTCATGCCGTTCTGGCCGGTGGTGGCGTCGAGCACGAGGAGCACCTCGGAGACCTTGGCCTTCTTCTCGACGACTCGCTTGACCTTGCCGAGCTCGTCCATCAGGCCGGTCTTGGTGTGGAGGCGGCCGGCGGTGTCGATGATGACGACGTCGACGCCCGCCTGCGCGCCCTTGTCCACCGCGTCGAAGGCGACGGAGGCCGGGTCGGCGCCCTCGTGGCTGCTGACGGTCTCGACGCCGACGCGCTCGCCCCAGGTGGTGAGCTGCTCGACCGCGGCGGCGCGGAACGTGTCGGCCGCGCCCAGCATGACGGTCTTGCCGTCGGCCACGAGCACGCGCGCGAGCTTGCCCACCGTGGTGGTCTTGCCGGTGCCGTTGACGCCGACGACGAGGATGACCGCGGGATTCTCGCCGTCCTTCTCGAGGTTGAGGGAGCGGTCGAGGCTCGGGTCCACGAGATCGACGAGTTCGGAGCGCAGCACCTGCTTGGCGCGCTCGGGGTCCGCGACACCCTCGACGGCGAGCTCCTTGCGGAGCGCATCGGTGAGTTCGGTGGTGGGCCCGACGCCGAGGTCGGACGCGATCAGCGTGGCCTCGAAGTCGTCCCAGGTGTCCTCGTCGATCCTGTCTACCGACAGGAGGTCGGACAGCGCCCGTGCGAGCGCGTTGTTGGAGCTGGCGAGCCGACGACGCAGCCGCGCCATGCGCGAGCGCGGCGCCTCGGGCTCATCGATCGCGGGTTCGGGCTCGACGACCGGCTCCGGTTCGACGACCGGCTCCGGCTCGACGACCGGTTCGGGCTCGGCCGCCGGCACCTCTTCGACGTCGACGGCCACCGGCGCCTCGTCGGCCGGTGCGCCCTCCTCCGCCGGCACGTCCAGCTCGGAGACGCGGCGTTCGTCGAGCGCGCGCTGCCGCTTGCGCTCACGGGCGACGATGACGCTGGCCACGACGATCGCGACACCGACCGCGGCGACGATGACCCAGAAAATCCACTCGTTAATCACATGGGCATCCTACCTGCGCGTCGATCCCGGGGAACATCGCGCGCAGCCGACGGCAACAGTGCGTCCACTTTCGTCGCCTCCGGGAGTCCACTTCCGAGTATTCCCAAGGCCCGGGGCCCGTGTCAGAGTGATCTCAGTCTCACGGTACTGGGGGTTCAAACGTGTTCAAACGCTGCCTTGCTGTCATGGCCACAGTGGTTCTCGTAGCGGGCGGCGGTTTCCTCGCTCCGCCCGCGCACGCGGACGCGCAGGGCTTCGCACTGAACGGGCACACCTTCGGGCCCAACCAGTACGTCACCATCGACATCGGCACGCTCACGCGCGACTGCGACGTGTTCTGGACTACCTCGGACCTCTACGTCGTCCCGACGGGCACTGTGTCCGAGGGCAGCGCCCTCACCGACGTCTCCGGCGCGCCGAACACCGTGATGGGCACCGGGCTCGGCAGCGGCATCTTCGGCGAGGTGATCGCCATCACCGCACCCGGCGGGACGCTGGGCCCCGGCACCTACGACATCGTCGAGGACACCTGCCAGGACGGCATCTTCAACGGCACCGACTCCATCCTCAGCAATGCCTTCGAGGTGGTCATCCCCACGGACATCCCCGTGCTGCCCGACCCGCAGATCCAGGCGATGAAGTCCGGCGCGACGGCGCAGGCCGAGCACTGGGCGTCGGCCGCCCTGGCCTACGAGGCGTTCTTCGCGGCCACCACCGCCTACTCGCTCATCAGCGACGCCACCAACTTCCAGGGCTTCTACCTCACCTACGTGTGCGCCTTCCTGCCGGAGATCGAGGGCAGCCCCGTGTCGCCCTGGTGCCCGACGGTGAGCGCCAGCGACGTGATGCGGCTGCAGGCCGCCGTCGTCAAGACGATCGTGGACCGCTCCTCCCACTACCGGGGCATCGCCGCCGATCCGCCGGACCCCAACTTCCAGGACCCGAGCGTCCCCGGCCCCCGCGAGGGCATCGAGGCGCCGGGCGGCTCGCCGATGTGGACCGCCGTCGCTAACTGGGCCAACCAGGTCGACCACGTCAACGCCCTCTCCGGGGCCTTCCTCGGCTCCCTGGAGAAGTACCAGGGCGCGGCGATCGCCGACGATGCCCCCGCAGCACTGATGCACGCCCGCGACATCCAGTCCTACGCGCGCCTGCTGAACACGATGCTCTCGCAGGAGACGAGCGCGCTGTCCAGCCTCAGCAGCGCCGGCGGCATCAACGCCAACACGGCGCTCACGCGCCTGCGGGGCGGGCTGCAGCGGCTCGAGAGCGACGGATTCAGCGCCTCGGACGAGCGCGCGCTGCGCAACCTCGGCGCCACCCCGGAGCAGCTCGACGACCTCCGCGGGTTCATCCTCGAGCACATCGATCCCGGCACCGGCACGTTCAACTCCCTCTACCAGAGCCACGTGAGCATCAACCAGCAGATGGGCGCCGCCTACACGGGCCTCGCGAACGCGATGACCCCGATCATCACCGAGCTGCAGAATGTCGTCGCCGGCGAGGGTGCCACCGCCTA
>JAAYZP010000506.1 GCA_012514785.1 Propionibacterium sp.
GTCCAGGCGGAGGTCTGGAGGATCCTCGAGTCGGGGTTCTGAGGGGGAGCGTGCGGGCGTAGGCTGCCGGTATGCAGTCTTCACCGTTCGACGACGAGGAATTCCAGGCCGCCATGCGCGAGATGGGGATCGGTCACCGGCCAGGAATGGCTGCGGCCCATATGGAGCAGATCGCCCCGCTGCTCGCCGACGAGGGAATCGACCTCGACAGTTTCAGCGGCAGCGCGGCGGAGCTGGATGCCGCGCTGGCGAGGGCGAGCGAGCGCTACAACCTCGCCCTGCTGACCCCCACCGGTGTGCACCTCCAGGGCTCGATCGCCGTGCTGCGGGTGTTCGTCCAGGCGCGCGCGGAGGGGGACCTCGATCGCGCCCAGCGCATCCTCGTGTCCATCAAACCCGATGAGACGGACACCAGGCCCGCGATCTCGCACGTGACCGGCGTCGGAGTCGGGCGCCTTGACGACTGGGGGCGGGCGAAGGACACGAAGCGCATCGTCGCGACGGTGAAGCCCCAGCCGTGGAACGCTGCCGCAGGGCGGGTGGCGCGAAAGCTCCTCGAGCTGGCCGCCCGCGGGCGGGCGTTCGCCGGGTTGGGTGACCTGATCAACCGCTTCGGGGGCCTCGCCGTCTACGAGGGGACGGCCGTGGCGGTGGCGGCCGTCGTGCGGGCGTTCTCGCTGCGCCGGAAGGTGAGCGTCCGGGAGGCCTGCGACGAACTGCTCGGCGGGGAGGACGACGTCGCGCTCCTCGACGTCCTGACACCCGAGGACGACCGGGTGCTCGACGCGTTCGACGCGTGGGTCGAGGAGGCGTTCCCGGACAGCGCATTCGGCGATGACCTCGTGGAGTTCTTCATCGTCATCCTCCAGGTCGCCAGGGAGAGCGGCATCGACCCCCACGATCCGGCTGCCGTGCGTGACCTGCTGATCGCGCTGGCGGACACCGCGGACGCGACGACCGACGGCGAGTCCGAGGCGAACGCCGTCCTCGGTATGCTCCACGACACCATGCACGAGTACGTGCATTTCCGACTCCAGATGGACCGCTCGCCCGCCGACTGGGAAGCCGCGCACGAGCTGGTCCAGAGCCTGCTCCCCGACGAGCCCGACGACCCGCTGGAGGATCTGCTCGACGAGTTGTCTGCCGGCGAGTCCGGGGACGTCGACGAGCGCAGGGCCGCGGTCGCCGAGGTGCTGGTGGTATCGGCCGTACCCGACCTCCTGGACTGGATCGGCGACGGCCGCCCGGCCACGTCGTCCGGTACGGCCAAGCGCGCCGACATCGGGACCGTAGCGTCACTGCTGGGCATCGATGCGGAGGGGGTCGACCGCATGCCGCGGGGCTGGGCACGGACGGAGAAGCGCGCTGTGATGGCCATGAACGACATCCCGGAACTCGCCGCATGGTGGGACGCCCTGGCCGCCGTCGGCGCCATCGATGCCGCGCCGGGCCGGCTTCGTCCGGGGCCGGGCGCGGCGCTGTGGCGGTCCGTGGAAGGACCAGCGCTGGAGGATGCCGAGACGGTGGTCGGGATTTTCCTCGCCACCTCCATCACGCATCACATGGTCACGCGTCGAAGTGCCACCCTCGCAGGTTGGGACGCACGAGCTGCAGAGCTACTCGCGGATCGCCTCATCCGGGCTGTCGCAGACGACGACCATCCCACTGACGAGGTCGGTCCGGACGCGATCTTCGGGGTGCGCGTCGAGCGTGATCTCGCAGAGCTGGCCCGTCTGGGTATCGTCCGCGTCACACCGGAGGGAGTCATTGACGTCCCCGTGGGGCTACGCCTCACCGTCCTTCGTGGCGTGATGGCCGCCAGCAGGTTCTTCGACGACGAGGGTGCGGAACCCAGCTCCTAGCGGAGTTGTCCATGACCCAGGTCATTGACCCGCACGGGCTCTGATGCCTACGGTCGCCTCACCAGGCTCGGATTCGCGACCGGCGTCTCCGACGGACATGGAGGAGATCACCATGGCACTCGTACCCAACAACTCACTGATCACGGCGACCCCCGAGGAGGGCCGCGAGCTGGCGATCATGCTCGCGCGGAAGACGATCGGCGCCATGCAGCCCGACGCCGACGTGCGCCAGGTCCTGCGCCCCGGCTACGCCACGAGCGCGGAGGCGCTGACGGCGGCGGGGCACGTCGTCGCGGTGGAGTTCCAGACCGTGGCGGCCGCCAACAACTATTGGCGCGACTGAGCAGCCTCAGTCGGGCGCGTCGCCCACGTGCTCGGCGAGCCATTCGATGAGCGGCTGGTAGGCGCGCCAGTCGGCGGCGACGCGGTCCAGGACCTCGGGCGTCGGCAACCACTCGGGCTCGCCGTACTCACGCCGCACCGTGAGGGTGCGGTGCCGGAGCAGCTCCAGGAACGGGTGCTCCGGGGGGACGCCGCGCGGCCGCGTCTTCAGCCGGCCACCGCCGACGGCGTACTCCTGCGCGCGCAGGTCGTCGAGGATGGTCTCCAGCGCCTCGGCGGGGGCTTCGTCGTCGAGGGCGCGGCGGTAGCGGGCGAGCTGGTCCGGTGACGAGGCGTACCAGCCGGCGGAGGTCATCAGCCCGTCGGCGCTGACCTGCACGTACCAGCCCATGCGGGTGGCCGTCGCGACGACGAGGCCCTGGTGGGTCTTGTACGGGGTCTTGTCCGCGGAGAACCGGAGGTTGCGGTGGGGGCGGAAGAGCTTCGCGGTGCCGAACTCCGGCTCCAGCGCGGCGGCGAGGGCCGCCATGGGCGCGCGGACGGCCGTGTCGTAGCGGTCGCGGTGGGCCAGCCACCAGTCGCGGGAGTTGTCGCGCTCGAGGTCCTCGTAGAAGTCCA
>JAAYZP010000507.1 GCA_012514785.1 Propionibacterium sp.
GAGGTGGAGGCCTACGAGCAGCGCAAGCTCTGGATGCTCAACGGGTCCCACTCCCTGATGGCGTACGCGGGCCCGATCCTCGGCGTCGAGACGGTCGCCGAGGGCATCGCGCACCCGCGCCTGCGCGAGATCGTGCAGACCTGGTGGCAGGAGGCCGGTCCGGGCCTGAGCGTGCCGTGGGAGGACTACGCGCAGGCGCTCATCGACCGCTACGAGAACCCGAACATCCGCCACCTGCTCGCGCAGATCGCGGCCGACGGTTCGCAGAAGATCCCCGTGCGCATCGCCCCGACCCTGCGTCGGTTCCGCAAGGAGGGTGAGATGCCGAAGGCGGCGGTCACGGCCGTCGCGGCGTGGCTCCTGCACCTGCGCGGCCACGGCGCGCCGATCAAGGAGGCGGCGCCGGAGAAGCTGCAGGCGCTCGTCGGCGGCTCGCTGAAGGAGGACGCGAAGAATGTGCTCGGCCACGTCGTCCCGGAGCTCGCCGGTGACGACGAGCTGGTCACGGCGGTCATGCAGGCGGCGGAGGAGCTGCTCGCCTGAGGCTGATGCCGAACTGAGATCAGGGTTGTGGACCGTCCTCGGTCCACAACCCTGATCTTTATGTGTCGGCGGGCGTGACGCGGGCGAACTTGATGCCCTCGTAGGCGCCGTACTCCCAGGCGACGGCGACCGCCCCGTCGGGCAGCGTGATCGCGACGGAGTAGGCGGCGAGCCCCGGGTCGATCACGACCGGCTCGCCCCAGGCGCCCGGCAGACCGGTGCGGAGCACGAGGTTGCGTCGGCTGCTCCAGTCCGGGCCCGACGTCGCCCCCCTGCCGCCCGTGGGGTCGGGGAGGTCCGCCTCGATCGGTTCGCCGCCGTCGGGATGGACGACGGTGCAGGCCAGGCGGCCGTCGGCGAGCGTGGTGAGCCCGCCGTTGCAGCCGGGCTCGGGCACGTCGGCGCGGGGCGCGGTGAACGTCTCGCCGCCGTCGCGCGATTCGGCGACCAGCCGCGACGGGGTCGCCCGGCTGTGCAGCACGACGGTGCCGTCCGGCAGCTGCGCCACCTTGGTCTCGTCGCAGCCCGACACGGGCGCGCCGAGGCGCCAGGTGACGCCGTCGTCGTCGGAGATGGCCATGGCGCAGTAGCGGTGCTGGGTGCCGCGGCGCCGCACGACGATCGGCTGCAGGATGCGGCCCGAGGCGAGCACGATGCCGTTGCCGGAGGAAGCGAAGAGGGAGCCCGCGTCGTCGGGCCAGACGAACCCGGTGACGTCGGCGTGCACCCACGTCTCGCCGCCGTCGGCGGAGCGCGCCACCCAGAGCATCCAGTCGCCGCCCGGGGACTGGTCGTCCCAGAAGCTCGTGCCGTCGCTGGAGACGTACCAGCACAGCAGGGTGCCGTCGGAGAGCGCGAGGAGGCTGGGATCGCCGCAGCCCCACTCCCCCTCGGGCCTGCGCAGCCAGCGCGGCTCGGACCAGCTGCGCCCGGCGTCGTCGCTGGCGCGGTAGGCGATGCCGTTGGGGCCGGGGAGGTCGAGTGGCGAGGTGCGCACGTCATAGGCGAGCACGACCCGCCCGGAGGCCGTCACGGCCAGCGCGGGGATCCGGTAGCAGGGCTCGTCCGAGGGCGCGCCGTCGAAGGGCTCGCCGGTGGTTGCGATGATGAATTCTGTGGTTTCCACAGGTTTGACTCTAGTCAACCCCGCCAGGTGATCTGACGCGGGCTGCGCCTGCGTGTGCGTCCGTGGTCGACGCCGCCGAACTCGTCGGCGGTGAAGACCCGCGGCTGCGTGCGGCTCTGCACGCGGTGCAGCGTTTCGCTCAGGTATTCGACCTGCTCACGCAGCGCGTCGTTCTCCTCCTCGAGCGAGAGGATGCGACGGATGCCCTCCAGGTTGATGCCCTCGCCCTGCGACAGCTGCTGCACGTGGCGCAGCTTGGCCACGTCGCGCAACGAGTAGCGACGCCCACGCCCGCGGGCGCGCAGCGGCACCACCAACCCCAGGCGGTCGTAGCCGCGGAGGGTCTGGGGGTGCATGTCGGCGAGCGAGGCAGCCACCGACACCGGAAACACGGCGGCGTCCGGGTCGAACGGCTGCGGCAGGTGGTCCATCAGCCGAACAACTCCGTGCGCGGGTTCGCCTGGTGCGACGCCTCGGTGAACGCCTTGAGCGCTTCCTTGGCCTCGTCGCTCAGTTCGTCGGGCACTTCGACGAGGACCGTCACGAGGAGGTCACCGGTGGTGCCGTCGGACTTACGCACACCCTTGCCGCGGACGCGCATGGTGCGCCCGTTCGGGGTGCCCGCGGGGATGCGGAGCCTGACGCTGGGCCCGCCGAGGGTGGGGACGGTGACGTCGGCGCCGAGCGACGCTTCCGCGAACGTGACGGGCACGTCGAGGGTGAGGTTGTGGCCGGTGCGCCCGAACAGCTTGTGCGGGGTGACGGACACTTCGACGTAGAGGTCGCCGGGCGTGCCCCCGTTCTCGCCGGCCGCGCCCTTGCCCTTGATGCGCACCCGCTGGCCGTCCTGCACACCCGCGGGGATGCGGACCTGCATGGAGTTGGTGGACTTGCCCCGGCCGGAGCCGGCGCAGTCGGGGCACGGATGGTCGACGATGAGGCCCCGGCCCAGGCAGTCCTGGCAGGGCTCCGACAGCGAGAAGACGCCGCCGGCGTCCGCCGACTTCATGCCCGAGCCCTCGCAGGCGGGGCACACCCGGGGCAGGGTGCCGCTTTTCGCGCCGGTGCCGCGGCAGGACGCGCAGGGGTTGTCGGAGACCGTCTGGAGCGCCACGGTGGTGCCCTCGACGGCCTGCTCGAACGTCAGCGTCGCCTTGGCCTCGACGTCAGCGCCGCGGCGCGGGCCCCGGGACGTGGCGCGCTTCGACGCGCCGCTCCCGCTGAAGAGGTTGCCGAAGATGTCGCCGATCCCGCCGGTGCCCGACTGGGCATTGCGGAACAGGTCCTCGAAACCGCTCTGGGCCTGCCCGCCGGGCCGGTTGAACCGCATGCCGCCGC
>JAAYZP010000508.1 GCA_012514785.1 Propionibacterium sp.
AGGGTGCGACGCTCGAGCTGCCAGCCCAGTTGGCTCTGCAGCAGCACCCCGGCTTCGTCGAGTCCGCTGTCCAACAATCGGGCCAGCAGCAGCGCCGACGTCGACACCGCGGCCCAGCCGTCGGCTGCGGCGCGGAACACCGGGCGGAAGCCGAAGCCGTCGGTGCTCAGGCGCAGCGCATCGTCGGTGACGCCGAGCGCGGCGAAGGGCGGCAGCATGCCCCGGAGCCGCGGCAGATCTCCCTCGGCCAGCCACCGACCGATCACCGCCGGGGCCACCCGGGCCCCGCCGGAGCGGTTCGTCGTCGTGAGCAGTAGCGGCGCCCGCTCCCGCGGGATGTCCCCGCCCAGCCCCCAGGTGGCGAGGTGGACCCCGTGGACGGTGGCTCCCGGTGGATGCCCGATGCGGGCCAAGGCTTGTCGGATCGACGCCAGCTCGCCCGTGATGGCGACGAAACCGACGGCAGACTGTTCGGACACGTTCCCTCCCCCTGGGTGTGCTCGTGGGCCTTACTATAGATTCCAATCATCGGGGGTGTCAGCAGTGTCGCAGGATTTCTTGGAACCGCGCTTCGACGACGTGACGTTCGGGCCGCTGGAGGATGCGGATTTCGCGGGCATCTCCCGCCTGATCACGCGGATGAGCGACCATCGCGGCATACGGCTGCGGGACAAGAGCGAGGCCTACTACCGGTGGATGTACCTGGCGAACCCGGCGGGCCCGGCGGTCGTCCACTCCGCCCGGCTGGACGGCGAGGTCGTGGCGTCGTTCGCGGTCGCCCCCAAGCGGTTCCAGGTCGGCGGCGAGCGCGTCACGGTGGGCAAGACGATGGACATGTTCACCGATCCCGCGTTCCAGGGCAAAGGGCTCATGGCGCGCTGCACGACCGAGGTGTTCGACCGGGCTGAGGAGGCCGGCATGGCCGGCTGGTGCGTCACGCCGTCTGTGCACTCCTACCCCATCTTCACGAGGCGGTGGGGCTACGACGAGGACCTGCACGTGATCTACCGGGCGCGGATACTCAGGTACGCCCCGGTGCTCGCCGCGATGCTCAAGCCGGCTTGGCTGGGGCGTGCGATCGGGCGTGTGGCGGGCGGGGTCGCGCGATTGTTCTCGCGGACGCGGGCACCGGTCGAGGTCGAGCCGTTGGAGGACTTCGGCGAGGAGGCCGACCGGCTGTGGGCTGAGGTCGGGCCGGGCTACCCGGTGGCGATCGTACGTGACGCGGCCTACCTGCAATGGCGCTACGTCGCCAACCCGGACCAATACACGATCCTCGGGCTGCGCAGGGACGGCCATCTGATGGGCATCGTCGTGCTGGCGGAGACGGTGCGTCGCGGGGTGAGGGTGGGGGAGGTGGTCGACTTCGTCTGCGGCGTCGACGACGACACCACCTTCCGGCAGCTCATTGACGCGGCGATCCACCATTCGCGTGCACGGGGCCACGCGCTGGTGCAGGCATGGTCCATCCGCTCCACCGCGCTCGACCGCCGGATCCGAGGGGCAGGGCTGCGGCTGCGGCGCACGGACGTGAAGTTCCTCACGAGCCCGGGGCTCAGGGGGATGGCGGACCCGGACGCCTGGCTGTTGACGCAGGGCGACGGCAACGACGTCTGATCAGCTCCAGCCGGGCGTCTCCACGAGCGACTTCCGCGTGAGCAGCCAGACGGTGTTGACGGCGTTGCCGTGGACCTTGAGGGCCGCGTGCTCCCGCCGCCGGCGTCGCACCAGCCAGATGGCGGACCAGCCGGCGACGGCGATGAGGTTGTGCAGGAGGCGGATCGCGACGTAGGCGGCGCGCCGGGGGAGCGGGTGGTGCTTGCGCCAGTAGAGCAGGTCCGATTTCTCCATGACCAGGTAGTACTTCACCGGGTATGCCTTGGTGCTGCCTCCTCCGATGTGGATGGCCTCCGCCTCGGGGAGGTAGACGCACCCCCACCCGGCGTCGTTGAAGCGTTTCCCCCAGTCGGTGTCCTCGCCGTAGAAGAAGAAGTCCTCGTCGAGGCCGCCGACGTGTTCGAACGCGTCTCGACGCACCATCAGGAAGCAGCCCGACAGCACGTCGGCCCGGTGCGTCCGGTCGTAGGTGGACATCGGCAGGGACCGGCCCTGGACGAGCCCGGTGCGCTTCAACCACAGGTGGTCGCCGAGCGCGTTGGCGAGGCTCGGGAACCGTCGACAGTTCTGGCGAGTGGCCCCGTGTTCGTCGTACGTGCGCGGCCCCACCGCGCCCACCTCGGGGTGCGCCACGAGGTACGCGTAGAGGGTGTCGATGACGCCGTCGAGCGCGATGACGTCGGTGTTGACGAGGCACAATGCTCGGCCACGGGCGGCTGCGAAACCGATGTTGTTGGCCCGGGCGAACCCGAGGTTGGCGTCGTTCTGGATGAGTTGCACCTCCGGGTGGTGCTCGCGCAGCGCGGCCTGCGAACCGTCATGGGACGCGTTGTCGACGACGATGATCTCCATCGACGCCTCCTGCGTGCTATCGCGCAGCGAGGCGATCACGTCGAGCAGCAGCGCCCGCGTGTTCCAATTGACGATCACCACCGAGACGTCGACCCCTGATGCCCTCACGGGAGCAGCCTAAGTATTTTGCGGTGCTTCTTCCTCAGAATGGCGGAATTGATTACCATTGCCGAATGGTGAACGGCACGGGGGGCCGCCGTCGGCCGCTGGGAAATGTCCTGCATCGATTCGCGCTGCTGGCGGCTGCGTGCGCGCTGGCGGCCTGCGCTCCGGCACCGGAACCCGAGGAGACTCCCGCGCCCGTCCCGATCGTGTCGCAACCGGTGGAGGAGGAACCCACCCCGACGCCGTCGAGTTCCGAGTGGCCCGACGAGACCAACACGGGCGTCCCCGACGGCGTGGAGCTCACCGCGTGGACGGGGGACTGCGACATCTCCGAGCCCGGCACGGTGATCGACGCCAAGAGGGTCGACTGCGACATCCGGATCCGCGCCGCCGACGTCCGGATCACCAACTCCGAGATCCACGGCTCCGTGATCCTGCGCGACCTCGAGTCCGGCTACTCGTTCACCATCGCGGACAGCGAGATCCACGTGGGGGAGCGGCTGCGCACCGGGCTCGGCAACGGCTACTTCACGGCCGAGCGGGTGGAGATCAGCGGCGGCGGCCGCTCGATGTACTGCGCGACGGACTGCACGTTGGAGCGGTCCTGGGTGCACGGGCAGACCGGGGATCCGGGCGGCGAAGCCCACCTGAGCGGCGTACGGATGGGCCAAAACACGACGCTGCGCTTCAACTCGATCATCTGCGAGGGAACCCGCACCCCGCCCGGTTCGGGGTGCTCGGCGGCGCTCACCGGCTACGGCGACTTCCGCCCCATCCAGAACAACCTGATCGAGGGCAACTACTTCCACAGCGGCACGGCCTCGTTCTGCGCCTTCGGTGGCTCGTCCAGCGACAAACCGTTCAGCGACGAAGCGAGCGACATCCGATTCATCGACAACACCTTCGAACGTGACGACGACGGCAGTTGCGGCCTCCTGGGGCCGATCGTGGCCTTCGATTCTGATGCGCCGGGCAACGTCTGGGAGGGAAACCGGTGGAGCGACGGCGAGCCGCTCCCGCCCAGGAACTGACGGCCGTCACCCGCCGCCCAGACATCCGCCGAGGGAATCTCGCGGAGTCTCCCGTAGCCGGGGCCGAAATGATACGATTCGGCCAGGTCGCGGGGGGCGGCCTCTCTGGAGCGTCAGGGGGATGCTTTGGGAAATTTTCGTGCCCGGGGGGGGGCACTGTGGGGCGCGATCTGGCCGCGGATCGGGCCCGGGTCTACGGGGCGATGCGACCAGGTGGGGACAAGTCCGTCTGGCACTGGTACCGCATCCAGTTGTTCGACCCGGAGTTCCACTGCGTAGCTGCCTACCGGTTCGGCCAGTTCGCCCGGCATGTGCGCCGTCGACATCGAGTCCTCGGTGTCGTGCTGGCCGCACTGCACCGGATGGCCAACCGTTTCGTCAACCAGGTCCACCACATGGAGATCAGCCCGAGGGCAACCATCGGGCCGGGCCTACGGCTGATGCACCGCCACGGTGTCCTCATCGGCCCCGCGCGGATCGGGAAGCACTGCACACTCCATCACGGGATCACCATCGGCGAACGCGTGGCCAAGCGCGACCACGGGATACCCGAGATCGGCGACAACGTCTGGATCGGGCCGGGGGTGATCATCACCGGCGCCGTCCACATCGGCAACGGCGTGACGATCTCGGCGGGATCCGTCCTGTCGAAGGACATCCCCGACACCTGCCTCGTCGCCGGCAACCCTGCGAGGATCGTGACCTTCGGCTATGACAACACCGAACTGTTGGGGGTGCCCGACGGGGCGTGAGCGCACTCGCCCGGGTCCGGGTCCGGGTGCGCTCAGCCCGATGCACTGTCCGGACCCGCGGCCCGCAGCGCGCGCATGGCCCGGCGCTCGCGCAGCAGCAGGAGTCCCCAGGCGAGCGCGCCGACGGCGGCGGAGGCGAGGGCCTCCGCCCAGCCGGGTAGACCCGCGAAGGTCACGATGCCCAGGCACGGCAGCGCCACGAGGGCGGCGACGACGAGGCCGGCGCGCAGCGTGGCGAGGTAGGACAGGATACGCAGCCCGATGACTCGGCGCAGGTTGAACAGTTGCACCACCATCGCCACCACCATGGCGAGCAGCATCGTGAGCGCCGCGCCGGCGATACCCAGCCAGACCGACAGGGGATAGAGGCCGGCGATGACGAGCACCGCCCGCACGATCGTGAACCGCCGCTGCAGGGCGGGTCGCGCGATGGCGAGGTACACCGAGAAGGACATCATCGATGCCATGTAGATGATGGTGAATAGGGAGTACAGGGCGAAGGCGGCCGAGGCGGCCGCGAAGGCGGGCCCGTAGAACAGCGTCAGCAGCGGGCCGGCGACGATGCCCATCACTGCCGTCAGCGGCAGTCCGAACAGCCAGACCAGTCGTGAGAGCTGCAGCAGCTGCCCGCGCAGTCCGGCGGGATCGTGCTGGAAGTTCGCGAGGATCGGGACGATCAGAGGCTGGATCACCTTGCTGAACAGGGTCAGCGGGAAGCCCGCGAGCCCGATGGCCAGCACGTAGTAGCCGAGCCGTTCCGCGGACACCACACGACCCAGCACGAAGGTGTCGGCCTGCAGGATGAGCAGCGCCAGCACCGGGAGCCCCGCCATCCCCTTGGAGAACGCCCAGAGCTCCTTCGTCGATCGCCGGTCCCAGGGGAGGGTGGGACGCACCGGGCACAGGAGGAACGACAGCACGAAGCGCGCGAACGCTTCGAACACCGCGCCCAGCACCAGCGCCCACACGTTCTGCCACAGGATGCCGAGCGTGATGGTCACCATCGTGCCCAGCAGGCCGGCACCCTGCGTGGTCCAGAGCGTCGCGGCGAAGCGGAACTGCCGCTGCAGGGCGTAGACCCGAGGGCTCGCCAGCCCCTGGAACATGACGATGAGCGGGGCCACGAGCAGCAGCGACTCCAGCTCCGGGTTGCCGTAGAAGCGCGCGATGGGGCCCGCGAGCAGCGCCGCCATCAGCGCGACGATCGCCCCGCGGATCACGCCGAACCACCACGCGACGTTGAGGAACTCCCGGGTGTCGCCGCGCTCGTTCTGGATGACGGCCTGCGCCACGCCCACCTCGGTGATGGCCCCGAACAGCGCGATCACGGCCAGTGTGAGCGCCATCAGCGCGAAGTCGTCGGGGACGATGAGACGAGCCAGCAGCATGTTGCGGCCCAGCCGCGCCAGACGGTCGACGACCGTGCCCGCGGCGAGGATCTGCCCTCCCCGGAACGCCTTCGCCCCCATGGTGGGGGCCCGCTGCTGCTGCGTCGTCATGGCTCCCTCACACGCTGATCTCGGGCACGTCCTCGATCAGCACCGGCGGCTGGTGCAGGTAGGCGGTCGTGCGCCGCTTCTGGTCGATGTCGTTGTAGACGCGCTCCACCTGGGTGGCGTCCAGCCCCGTCGCCTTGCCGACGTCGGCCAGTGGTACGTCATGATTCTTGCCGTACAGGCACAGGTCCATCAGGTGGTGCGGCAGCGAGAAGTAGAACTCCTCCTGCGACTGCTCGAGCGAGTACGTGTCCGTCGTCGACGGCCGCACCCGCACCGCCTCCGGCACGCCGAGGTGCTCCGCCAGCGCGTAGACCTGCGTCTTGTAGAGGTGGGCGATGGGCTTGATGTCGGCGGCGCCGTCGCCCAGCTTCACGAAGAATCCCTGGTCGTACTCGAGTCGGTTCGGGGTGCCGGTGGTCAGGTAGTTCAGGCGGTCGGCGTGGTAGTACTCCATCATCTTGCGCACGCGCTGCTTGAAGTTGGTGGCCGCCACGATGCCGAGGTACGCGTCGACGCTGAGCCGGTGGCGGGACTGCTCGCCGTCGGGGTCCTCGACCACCACCGAGTACAGACGCAGTGAATCGTCCTCGACCACGTTGGGCAGCACGATCTTCGACTTCCAACCCTCGCCGTACTCGGGCACCACCTGCCGCACCGACTCGTCGTAGCGGCGGTAGCAGCCTGCCGCCTCCAGGGTGTCCGCGATCTCCTCCAGCTCGGACTCGAACCCGAAGTGGTCGGAGATCGAGCGGCTGAG
>JAAYZP010000509.1 GCA_012514785.1 Propionibacterium sp.
AGCACCGTCCAGGTCTTGAGCCCGTCCTTGACGCTCAGGCCCAGGTACTTCGTGACGATCCAGAAGCCGGAGTCGTTGATGTGCGACAGGCCGAGTCCGCCGAAGCAGATCGCGAGCGTCACCAGCGTCATCTCGGTGCCGTTGTAGCCGGCGTCGAGGATCGGCTGCGCGAGCAGGCCGGCCGCAGTCAGGATCGCCACCGTGGCCGAGCCCTGCGACGCGCGCAGCGCCGCCGAGATCAGGAAGCCCGCGAGGATGATCGGCATGTTCATGCTGATCAGCACATCGGAGAAGGCCGAGCCGATGCCCGAGGTGACGAGCACGTTGGCGAACACGCCGCCCGCGCCGGTCACGAACACGATCACCGCGACGTCCGGCAGCGCGCCGTCGAGGACGTTGCCCCGCTTCTCCAACGACCATCGCTGGTTGTGGCCCACCACGAGGTAGGCGACGATCACGGCCGTCAGCAGCGCGATCGGCGCGGCACCGACGAGGCCGGCGAGGTCACGCACGAACGTGCCCTCGGCCAGCGTCATGTTGCCGACGGTGCCGAGCATGATCTGCAGGATGGGCAGCAGCACCAGCGCGAGCACCGTGCCAGCGCCGAGGACGCGAGGCTTGGTGGTGACGTCGTCGGGCGCGACCTCGGCGGACTGGGTGGCCGGCGACGGCAGCAGCGTGATCTTCTCCGCCTTCAACCGCTTGGCGGCGAAGTAGCCGATGACGCAGGTGACGATGCAGATCGGCAGACCCCAGAGCAGCATCATGCCGTTGTCGGCGCCGGTGATCCCGGCCGCGGCCACGGGGCCGGGGTGCGGCGGGAGCGCGACGTGCACCGTCAGCAGCGCGCCGCCGACGGGCAGCCCCAGCACGAGCGGGTTGATCTTCGCCGCGCGGGCGAAGCCGAACACGATCGGCGCCAGGATGATGAAGCCGACGTCGAAGAACACCGGGATGCCGAGCACGAACGCTGCGGCGGTGACCGCCGCGACGACGCGCTTGGGGCCTAGCACCTTGGAGAACTTCTCCGCCAGCGCGTCCGCGCCGCCCGAGACCTCGATCAGCCGCCCGAGCATCGCGCCGAGACCGACCACGATCATGACGCTCGACAGGGTGTTGCCCATGCCGGCGGTCATCGTCGGGACGATCTCAGCGAGGGGGACGGCGGTGGCGAGCGCGGTGCCGAAGGCGACCAGCAGGAGGGCCACGAAGGCCGACATCTTGATCCTGATGACCAGGATCAACAGGACGATGATGGCACCGAGCACGATGCCTAGGAGCGTTCCAGCACCCGTGGTTGGTTTCAGCCCTTCTTCGGGGTAACGACGTTGATGATCGAGGAGTCATCCATGGCGCCCTGGCCACGGCTGAGTCCCTGCAGGTAGAGCTGTTCGGCGGCGGCGGCGACCGGGACGGCCATGCCGACCGACTTCGCCGCGGAGGTGACGATGCCCATGTCCTTGACGAAGATGTCGACGCGCGACTTCACCTCCGCCTCCTCGCCGGCGTAGGCCTGGATGGCGCGGGGGCCGCGGTCGCCCAGCATGAACGACGACGCGGCGCCGGACATGAGGGCTTCGAGCGCGAGGGTCTGGTCGAGGCCGAGCTCGCCCGCGAGCGCGAGCGCCTCGCCGGCGGCCGCGATGTGCACGCCGCAGAGCAGCTGGTTGACGGTCTTCATGCTCTGGCCCTTGCCGGGCGCCTGCCCGACCCAGACGAGGTTGGAGGCCATCGCATCCAGCACGGGCTTGCAGTGCTCGTACACGTCGGGGTAGGCGCCGACGGTGACCAGCAGGTCGCCCTGGCCGGCGCGCGCGGGGCCGCCGGAGACGGGGGCGTCGGCCAGGCCGATGCCGTCGTCGGCGAGGCGCTTCGCGACCACCTCGACGGCCTGGATGCCGACGGTGGAGGTCAGGACGATGGCTGCACCCTCGGCGAGGACCGCGGCGATGCCGTCGTCCCCGTA
>JAAYZP010000510.1 GCA_012514785.1 Propionibacterium sp.
AAGGAGGAGGGCACCACGACGACGCCGTTCGACATGGTGATGCTCAACGACCTCGACCGCTTCCACCTCGTGATGGACGTGATCGACCGGGTGCCGAGCCTGGGGTCGAAGTACGCGAACCTGCGCCAGTACATGGCCGACGCGCGCACGTCGGCGCGGGCCTACTCCCGCGAGCACGGCGAGGATCCGGCGTCGATCGCGAACTGGGCGTGGGCGGAGGA
The DNA here is from genome assembly GCA_012514785.1 of Propionibacterium sp. GTDB lineage: Bacteria > Actinomycetota > Actinomycetes > Propionibacteriales > Propionibacteriaceae > Arachnia. Next base: position 222 of record JAAYZP010000510.1, read on the forward strand.
TCCGACGCAGGAGGAGCAGACGGCGACGTCCTCAACCGGCGGCGACAACGAGTGAGCCCCGGAAGTTGATCAGACCCGGATCTTGAACCGTAGTCGGTACAACTTTCGGGTCTGATCACCCCGGAAGGCTCAGAGCGACAGGAAGTCCCGGAGCCAGAGGTCCACTTCGCGCATCGTCGCGGCGTCGACCCGCCCGATGATGCCGTGGATCCGGGAGCGGGAGATCGTGCGCGGTTGCTCCGTCATCGCGAACGTCGGCCGCGAGAACTCCGGACCGCGGAGTCGGACGTGGTTCGGCCAGCCCCGGTCCACGGTGGTCGCAGGCAGGATGACGGCCAGCGTGTCGGCCTGCTCCAAGTACAGGTCGCTCGCGACGACGAGCGCTGGGCGTCGACCAGCCTGTTCTCGTCCAAGGGCGGGGTCGAGGTCGACCCAGAGGGCCATCCCGCGCCGGAGCTCATTCGTCACGGAGGCCGTCCGTCAGGGCCACGTCCCACTCCGCCAACTCATCCCAATAGTCCTCGCCGGCGCCGCGGAACGCGCGCCCGAACTCCTCCATCCGGGTGCGCCGCTCGTAGCCGTCGAGCAGCTTCTCGATCAGGCCCGCCGCGCTGAGGTCTCGCTCCTTGGCTTGCGCGTTGATGCGGTCGCGCAGCTCCACCGGGACTTTGATCGTCGTCTTCACGCCCACCAGTATACGCCTTGGTATACCAACGCCTACCCCGCGAGGTGGGCGAGCGCGGCGACGACGGCGGCCTCGGTGCCCGTGCGCAGGGTGGGCTGCATCGTCGGGGCAAAAGCGGGATTGTGGTTGGCGACGACGCGCTGGTCCGGCGCGAAACCCCCCAGCCCCCAGTACGCGTAGGGCGCGCCCCAGGCGTCGGGGATGCGACTGAAATCCTCGCTGGCGGGCACCGGCTCCATCCGCTGCACGCGGTCCTCGCCGAAGTGGCGGGCGAAGGCCTCGCTGATCCTCGACGTCGTGGCCTCGTCGTTGTCGGTGAGGGGGAACTGGTCGTAGTACTCGAACACGGGCGGGTTGGGCGACCCCGCCGTCGCGCACTCGCCGCGCACGATGCGCTCGATCGCATCCAGAACCGTGATTCGCACCGAGTCCGCGTAGGTGCGCACGTTGACCAGCAGCTCGGCGGTGTCGGGGATGATGTTGCTCTTCGTGCCGGCGCGGATGCTGCCGACGGTGACCACCCCGAAGTCGCCGGGCGCGATCTCGCGCGCGACGACGGTCTGGAGCCGCATGACGATCGAGCTGGCGAGCACGACGGGGTCGACGCCGAGGTGCGGCATCGCGCCGTGCGAACCGTCGCCGAAGACGGTGATGCGGATGGAGTCGCCGGCGGAGAGCACGGGGCCGGGCGCGGTGGCGACGGTGCCGGCCTCGCCGCTGAGCACATGCTGGCCGAGCGCGACGGCGGGCGCGGGGACGAGGTCGGTGAGGCCGTCGTCGAGCATCGACGCTGCGCCCGCGGCCGTCTCCTCGCCGGGCTGGAAGAGCGCGACGTAGGTGCCGGCCCAAGGCGCGTTGGACTCGGCAAGCAGCCGGGCAGCGCCCAGCGCGCACGCGACGTGCACGTCGTGGCCGCACGCGTGCATCACGCCGGGCGCCGCGGAGGCGTAGGCCAAGCCCGTAGCCTCCTGGACTGGCAGCGCGTCCATGTCGGCGCGGAACAGCACCGTCGGGCCCTCCCCGCGGGCGAGCGTGCCGACGACGCCGCCCCCGATGCGCTGCACCTCGTAACCCCACTCGGCCAGGTGGTGCGCGACGACGTCGCACGTGCGCCGCTCCTCCATCGACAGTTCGGGATGGCGGTGCAGGTCCCGGTACAGGTCCTCCTGCCAGCGCTCGATCCGGTCGTAGCCCGCCAGCACGCTCTGCGCCAGTGTCACCCTCGGCTCCTAGATGGTCGGTTGCGGTTGCGGAAGAACACCACGTTCCCAGTCCTCGACGTCGCCGTCAACGCGGCGGAACAGCGGATGCGGCTTCGGCTCCCTGTGCTGCACGCGCGCGTGCACGTCGGGGCTGCGTGCGGCCAGCTTCGCCAGCAGGTGCCGCCACTCGAACCGGAGTTGCCCGGCGGTGACGTCGATGGGGGCCGCGGCGCGCGGGACATCGACGATGCGGGTCCGGTCGAAGCGGTAGCCGCGATCGTCGGCGGCGTCCGCGATGCCGTCGAGGAACGAGGCGATGGCCGCGACAGGCTCAGGGTGCGCGCGGAAGCGCTGCAACTGCGGATGGTTGCGGTAGCCGCGGGTCTCGCCGCGCAGCACCTTCTGCGCCAGCAGGGCCTCCCGCCAGGCGGCGGTGAGGCCCTGCCTGTCGAGCAGTCCGGGGTCGAGTGACCACAGGCGCATCGGGGCTCAGACGGCCCAGAGGGCGAGCTGCTTGGCCGAGACCTCGCCCAGCCACTTCTGCCACAGCGGCCCGAACGTGACCCGGCGCACGCCGAGCTGCTTGAGCGCCGCGAGGTCGCCGGCGCCGTGGCCGTCGACGGGGTGGAAGGTGACGTTGACGGGGATCTTCACGGCCTCGACGAGGCGGGTGACCTGGTCGGCGGTGGTGAGCCCCACGGGGTAGACGGCCCGGGCGCCGGCCTCCTCCATCATCTGCATGCGCGCCGCCGCCTCGGCGAGCGGGTCCTTGTACACCTTGGGGCCGAGTTTGACGGCGTCGGTGCGGCCGTTGATCACGAACTGCACGCCCGCTTCGTCGGCAGCCGCACGCGCCGCGGCGATGTAGTCGGCGTGCTCCTTGCGCTCCCGGACCCGCTTGCCCTGCGAGTGGACGACGTCCTCGATGTTGGCCCCCACAGCGCCGACGTCGATGACGCGACGGATGAGATCGTCGGGGTCGAGGCCGTAGCCGGACTCGACGTCGACGCTGACGGGCACGTCGACGGTGCGCACGATGTGCTTGACGACCGCGAGGTAGTCCCAGAAATCCATGTTCTCGCCGTCGGCGCTGCCGATGGCGTCGGCCACGGGGTGGCTGCCCACGGTCAGTGACTCGAAACCGGCATCGACGGCGACGCGTGCGCTCCACGTGTCCCACACCGTCGGCATGACGAGCGTGCCCCCGGATTCGTGCGCCTCGGCGAGCTGTTTGGCGAGCTCAGTTGCTTTCGACATCGCATCCTCCTGAAGTTGGTGCCCCAAATCTACGTGCCCGGTGGGCCGACACCAATGATTCCGGAGAAGTGGGCCAACGGGCCTGCGTGCAGCCTGTGGACAAAATTCTCGAGTTCTGGCGAAGTTCTCCACAGTGGCCCCGTGGCCCTTCCGCGGGGCCTCCCCCGCGACGAGACTCGGGGCATGAGTTTCGAAGATCTCCCCGAGAAGTGGGACCACCTGCCCCTGACCGATCCGCGCTTGGCCGCCGACGTCGTCGACCTCTTCCTCAGCAACAGCGACCGCTTGGAGGACTCCCTGCTGATCCTGATGCTCGACGACGCCCACCGCCTGCTCCAGCCCGCCGTGATGGGCGGGGTGCCGTGGCGGTGCACGACGCTGGAGCGGCAGCGGACGCTGGAATCCCTGGCCGACCTCCCTGTGCCGGCGATGCTGCTCGCTTTCTCGTCGCCGTACCCGTTGCCCGCGGACGTGCTGTGGCGGTGGCGACGCGACGTCGCCCGGCTCTGCGCCGACGGCGGCCCCGAGGTCACGGAGGTGTTCGCCGTCACCCCGTCGAGCGTCGTCCGGTGCCCGGGCGCGGCCCCGCCCGCGGTCGCCTCCTGAGTGGCTGGCGCTGGACCTGTCGGTCCGTAGGCTCGCCACCATGCGATCTCCCGGTTCCCGGTTCACTCCCCTCGCCCTGACAGCCCTGGTGGTCCTCGCGGGCTGCGCCTCCGACGAACCGGGGGCCGGCGACGACCCCGTTGTCGACGCCTCCACTCCGGCCGGCGTCGAGACTGCCACGCCGGTGCCCTCCGAGGAGCCGTCGGTGGAGCCGGAGGAGGCCACCGATGCTCCCGTCCCGACCGATGAGGAGGCCGCGTCCGACGACCCGGAAGACGCCGGCCAGGGCGACGCCGATCCCGACCTCATCGACGGCGTGCGTACGAACGACTTCAACCGGCTCCCCCAGCAGCTGGGCGCCCTGGAACGGATCTCATCGCAGACCGATCCGCAGACGCACGTCGCCGTTCTCGAGTACATGGCCCCCGACCAGAGCGCGAGGAGCCAGGTGCGGATCGTGCTACCGACGAACGCCGACGGCAGCGCGTCGCCGGTGACCTCGGATTCGCACGACGAGTTCGTGGTGGGTTACGACTCCATGATCGACGCGTTCGAGGGCCAGGGCCACGACGTGATCGAACGGACGGCCTCCACCCCGAGCCACGAGTGGTGGTGCGCGGAGGCACTCGAGACGCAGAACGGCGTCGACCACGCGCTGTGCCAGAGCTTCGCGCACGGTCGTCTGGTGGAGGTGCAGCATCTGTCGGTGGCGGAGGCCGACGCCGCGGCGCGGAACGATCGCGTGGACGAACTGCTCGCAGACCTGTCCCAGGGCCTCGTCGGGCTGGCCTGAGACCGGTCCCGATTAGAGGAACACGTCCGGGTACAGCGCCTCGTCGGGGGTGCCCGGCACGGCCGCGTACCCCGAGAGGTCGGTGATCCCCGCTTCCGCGAGCACGTCCTCGACGATCAGGCTCCGGCCCGTCAGCTCACCGCTCGGGCGGGCCAGCACGAGGTGGGCCGCGTCGGCGTAGATCTGCGGCGTGCGGCTCGCGGCCATGAGCCGCCGACCGTCGGGCAGGTGCTCGATCGCGGCGGTGGCGATCGTCGTCGCGGGCCAGAGCGTGTTGGCGGCGATCCCGTCGCGCGCGAACTCGGCCGCGAGCCCGAGCGTGGCGAGCGTCATCCCGTACTTCGCCAGCATGTAGCCGGGGAAGGCGCCCAACCACTTGGGGTCGAGGTTGATCGGCGGGGAGAGCGACAGGATGTGCGGGTTGTCGCTCGCGCGCAGCGCCGGGACCGCGGCGCGGGAGAGCTGGAACGTGCCGCGGGTGTTGACGTCGGCCATGAGGTCGTAACGCTTGGAACCGAGCTCGAGGCTGCCCGTGAGGTCGATGACGCTGGCGTTGTTCACGACGATGTCGATCCCGCCGAACGCGTCGAGCGTGCCGCGCACGGCGCGCTCGATGTCGTCGTCGTCGCGGACATCGCCGACGATGGGCAGCGCCTGCCCGCCCGCCGCCCGGATCTGCTCGGCGGCGGTGTGGACGGTGCCGTCGAGCTTGGGGTGAGGGGTGTCAGTCTTCGCGAGCAGTGCGACGTTGGCGCCGTCGGCGGCGGCGCGCAGTGCGATCGCGAGGCCGATGCCGCGGCTACCGCCCGAGAGCAGCATCGTCCGGCCCGCCAGTGCCCCACCCCCGCTCATCGCTGCCCCTCCTTGCGTCGTGCGGCCGCCTCGACGAAGGCTGCGATGCGCTCCTTGGCCTCGGCTGTGTCGAAGCTCTGGCCGATGGTGCGGGCCTCGTCGTCGACCTGTTCGGCGAACGAGCGGGTCGACGCGGCGCGCACGAGCCGCTTGGCCTGCCCGAACGCGCGTGTGGCCCCCTCCAACCAGGACCGGGCGACAGCTTCCGCCCGGGCCGCGACCTCGTCGTCGGGCACCACTTCCGCCACGAGCCCCCAGCCGAGCGCTTCCTCCGCCGTCAGCATGCGGTCCGAGAGCGTGAGCTGCAGGGCGCGGCGTTCGCCGACGGCGCGGGCGAGCTGCGCGGTGACGGACAGGTCGGGGCTCAGCCCGATGTTGGCGTAGCGTGCCCCGATCCTCGAGCTGGTGCCGGCGACGGCGTAGTCCGAGCTCAGAAGGATGCCCAGGCCGCCGCCGGCGGTGGCGCCGTGGGCGGCCGCGGCGACGGGGATGGCGGACTCGACGAGCGCGCGGATACCGGTGTTGATCGTGTGGGCGAGGGCCTCGAGCTGGCTGCCCCCGACCATGGCGGTGCCCATCTCGGCGACGTCACCGCCGGCGCAGAACGCGGGGCCGGCGCCGTCGATCAGGATCGCGCCCACGCCCTCGTCCGCGGCGACGTGCGCGGTGACGCGCTCCCACTCGCGGGCGAGTTCGGCGTTGAAGGCGTTGAGCCGCCCGGGGCGGTTGAGGGTGATGCGGGCCAGCCCGTCGCTGACCTCCAGCAGGATGGGCTCGGTCACGGCAGCTCCTTGTGCGTCGGTGCGGTGGGTCCACAGTACCCACGCGGCCGCGTCGCGGCAGGCGTTTCTGAGCCTCCCCGCTGGTAACGTCGGTTGCCCGCTCGGGAGCATCGCCCGCGGCCCAGTGTCGATGGGCGTGCGGCTCCGGATGCGGTCGACCACGGCGAGAACCGAGGAGCAGACCATGAGCAACGAGAATTTCGAGCACCCCGACTTCGACGACACGCCGCTGCCCGGCGTGAAGGCTGACGACCCCGAGGTGGGCACCGACGACCCGGACCTTTCCGACGAGCAGGTGGCGCGCCGCCTGGACCAGCGCGACGATGTCGACTCCGGCGACGGCGTGCTGCCGGAGGACAGCGACGATGTGCGCCGCGGCGGCGACACCCACCAGCCGCCTCCGCGCCCGTTCCTCCCGGGCCGGTGACCGCCGTCAGATGACGTCGTAGAAGCTGAGCAGCATCCCGACCGGGTAGAGGACGGCCGGCAGGCTCAGCACGAACGGGATCCACGCTCCCCACGCGAGCGTGCGGGCGACGTCCGCCGTCGCCCCTTCCCGCTCCAGCGCGCGGCGCACGCTCGGCCATCCCGGCCGGTGGAGGCCGCGGGGCACGAACGGCACGATCAGGGCCGTGAGCACCAGCACCACCAGCGCGCTGCCGATCGCCGTGACGGTGGGGAATCGCATGTAGGCCTCGAAGAGGAGCGCCAGTTCCCCGCCGACGACCACCAGCAACGCCAACGACCAGATGATGATACGCAGGCGCACGCGCGGGGCCGAGTCGCCCACCGCGCGCAGCCACGCGCGATACGAGCGACGCATGCCCAGGATCCCGAGCACAACCCCCGCGAGCATGCCGGCCACGGCCAACCACGGATGGATGATGGAGAACATGGCCGTCCCTTCGTCGCCTCTGGGGGATCAGCATGCCAGACGCCCGCGCGCCGGCCCGGCTCAGGAGCCGATGAACTCCTCCGCCGGCCCGAACTCCGGCGACTCCCGCACCTCGACGGCCTCCCCCAGCCCGTCGGTGTCGAGCACGACGATCTTGTTGGCGCCGGCCCTCCAGAGCGGGGCGGGCGCGTACAGGGTCTGCTGCGGGCCGATCTCCCAGTAGCGGCCGAGCAGGAAGCCGTTCAACCACACCATGCCCTTGCTGCCGCCCGGGAAGGCGAGCCAGGCGTCGGCGGGGGCGGCGACGTCGATGTGCGCGACGGCGACCCCCTCGGCCCCCGGCGTCCCGTGGGCCGAGGGCGCCTCCAGCGGGAACGCCCGGTGCGTCCAGCCGTGCACGTAGCGGCGGCCGTTGATGGTCACGCCCCGCATGATGCCCTTGCCCTCGCCCGTCAGCGGGCCGTAATTGATGCGGCCGAGGCTCTCGACGATGATCGTCAGCCTCCCCGCGCCGGACGGCAGGGTGAGCGAGGTGGCGCCGTCGCGCTCGAGCGTGCCGAGCCGTTGGGTGTCGAGGTACACCGTCGCGCGGTCGTGGAGGCCGTGGATGGTGAGGGTGGCGCCGTCGGGTGCATCGAGTTCGGCCTCGTAGACGGCGATGCCGTCCTCGACGCCGAGGTCCTCGAACGTGCGCGGCTGGGGGCTGGGTCCGCCGATCGTCGGGAGGGAGTGGGCGAGTTCGAGGAGGCCGAGGGTGGGGACCAGCGGCGCGCGCTGCGCCGGCTGGACCGGCCGGGATGCGGGCACGGGCGGGAGTTCGCCGTCGTGGAAGGGCGCGAATGCGGCGCGCAGGGCGTCGAACTTCGGCCCGAGCGCCCCGGCCTCGCCGATGGGGGCGTCGGAGTCGTAGCTGGTGATGGTGGGCTGGAGGACGTCGGCGTGGTTGGCCCCGTTCCAGAGGCCGAAGTTGGTGCCGCCGTGCGCCATGTAGATGCTCACCGATCCGCCGGCATCCAGCAGTTCGTGCACGGTGCCGATCATGGATTCTGCGGACCGCACGTGGTGCGGTTCGCCCCAGTGGTCGAACCAGCCGCCCCACAGCTCGCTGCACATGAGCGCGTCGCCGGGCTCGCGGAGTTCGAGGGCGCGAGCGACGCCGGTGCCGAACGTGAACGTGCGCAGGACGCCGTCGACGGTGCCGTGGGTGAGCATGTCGGAGGTGATGCCGTCGGCGGTGGTGAGCAGTTCGACGACGCCGCGGGTGCGCAGCCCGTCGCGGAGGTGCTCGAGGTAGGCGCGGTCACTGCCGAAGGAGCCGTACTCGTTCTCCACCTGGACCGCGACGATGGGCCCCCCGTACGCGGCCTGCAGCGGCGCGATCCGCGGGATCAGGGCGTCGAGCCAGCGGTCGACGGCCGCGAGGTAGACGGGGTCGCTGGTGCGGAGTGCCCGGGTGCGGCCGGTCAGCCAGAACGGCAGCCCGCCGCCCGACCACTCGGCGCAGATATAGGGGCTCGGGCGGAGGAACACGTCGAGGCCGACGTCGCCGGCGAGCCGGATGAAGGCCTCGAGGTCGCGCCAGCCGTCGAAGCGCACGTCGCCCTCGGCGCGCTCGTGGAAGTTCCAGGCCACGTAGGTGTCGACGGTGTTGGCACCCATGGCGGCGAGCCTGCGCAGCCGGTCCTCCCACAGCTCGGGGTGGACGCGGAAGTAGTGCAGCGCTCCGGCGAGCATGCGATAGGGCCGGCCGTCGCGGATCATGTGGCCGTCGCGCCAGGTGATAGCGGGGGTGGTCGCGAGATCCTCACTCATGGACGCTCCTTCGGGAACCAAATTGTTTGCGTTCACATTATTGCATCAAACGACACCGCGGGGACAGCCGCCAGCGGCTAGAATTGCGCTCATGTCACGCCGTCGCTCACCTTCTGATCGCGCTCCCAGCCAGCTCGACGTCGCGCGCCTCGCCGGCGTCTCTTCGCAGACCGTCTCCCGGGTGATGTCAGGGCAGAGCAACGTGCGCCCGGAGACGGCGCGAAGGGTGCTCGCCGCCGTCGAGACGCTCGGGTACCGCGTCCACGCTGCCGCGGCGTCCCTGGCGTCGGGCCGCACGCGGATCCTCGGCGTGATCGTGCTGAGCACGGACCGCTACTCGACGGGCGCCACGAGCGTCGGGATCGAGCGCGTCGCGGCCGAGAACGGGTACACCGTGACGACAGCATCCGTGGCCAACCACGCCTCGCTGGACGCCATCGTCCAGGCCTTCGACAGGCTGGAGCGCCAGGGCGCGGAAGGGATCATCCTCGCGCCGACCGTCGCGCTGGAGTCCCCGGAAATGAGAACGCGAACAGCACGCACGCCGTCGACGCACCTCGTGCGCGTCGGGCCCGAGGACGACGCGGACTTCGCCGTCGACCAGCGGCTGGTGGCCCGACTCGCCGTGGAGCATCTCCTCGACCTGGGGCACCGCACCGTCTGGCACGTCGCCGGCGACGAGTACTGGAGCGAGGCGGGGCAGCGTCGCGAGACGTGGGAGACGGTGCTGCTGGAGCGTGGCATCACCCCGGCGCCGGTGCTGCCTGCGGACTGGACCAGCGAGTCCGGCTACCGCGCCGGGCGCACCATCGCCGCCATCCCGGACGCGACGGCGGTGTTCGTCAGCAGCGACGAGATGGCCTTCGGCGTCATACGGGCGCTGCACGAGGCCGGGCGCGCGGTGCCCGACGACGTCTCCGCCGTGAGCGTAGACGACATCGCGCTCGCCGCCTACGCTTCCCCGGCGCTCACGACGGTGCGCCAGCCGTTCGAAGCCGTCGGGATGGCGGCGGCCCGTCGGGTGATCGGCGAGATCGAGGGCGCGGAGCCCGCCGGGGACCTGCCCCCGATCGAGCCGGAGCTCATCATCCGGGCTTCGACGGCCCCTCCCCTGGA
>JAAYZP010000511.1 GCA_012514785.1 Propionibacterium sp.
GCCCCTGCCCAAGTCCGGGGTGGTTTCGACCATCGCCAGCTCCTTCGTCGCGCCGGGAGCTCAACCAGCAAGTACTTCGGAACGCCGAACACCTGTTGCGTGAACCGCTTTCTCATCCCATGGAGTCGCGAAGCGGAGCCTCGAAGGGCCATGCTCCGTGATTCGCAATTCAGTAACAGGCTCCGAGACAGGTGCAAATCGCACCGAAGGGGTCGAAAAGCGCATCGGCCCGTACGGATCGGTACGCGACACAAAGCACCAAACCCTTCCCAAAGGTCAGAGTTTATGTTTAGACTCTGACCCAATCGGTACTAACGACGGGCCGATGTGTAATCGGGGGATACACATGAAACTTCGCTCAGACGACATCACGTGGCGTGAGATCGACGGGGATCTGGTCATTCTTGACCTCCGGACGTCCACCTATCTGACCACGAATGCCAGCGGCGCCCTGCTCATGCGCGAACTCACGGAAGAACGCTCGAACGAGGATCTCGTCGACGCGCTCATGCGCGAGTTCGATCTCGAGCAGGCCCGGGCGCAGTCCGACGTCGACAGTTTCCTTGAGTCGCTGAGAGGGGGCGGGCTGCTCGAGCAGCAGCCCACCGCCTAGCCGATCAGTCGCGCGAGCGACTCCGCAACTGACACCTTGGGGGAGGTGATTAATGTGCAGACCTACGAATCGCCGCGGCTGACCACGGTTGGCTCGCTGACCGACATGACGCTCGGGCAGGGACTTTCCGGGAACGACGACCGCTTCCTGTTCTTCAGCTGGGGCAACGACCCGTCGCTGTCCTGACCGCCTGACCATGCTCGGGGGCCGCTCACCGAAGTGGCCCCCGAGCACCATTCCCACCCGGAGGATCCGCATGGTCACGAAGACCACCGACGCGTACGTCCGCGGCACACCGCTCGAAGTTGCGGTGGGCTGGATCTACGGGCTCCTCCCACACAGTCCACTTCCGCGCACCAACCGCACGCCGCGCGAAGCCTTGGACGACGCGATGCGCCCCGCGCTACTGGGTGCCCCGTGCTACGTCACGTTCTCCGGCGGCCGTGACTCGTCCGCGGTCCTCGCCGCGGCCACTTCCCTCGCGCGTCGCGAGGGTCATGAACTACCGATCCCGGTGACGCTCGCCTACCCGGGCCTCCGGGACACCGACGAAACCGCCTGGCAGCGGCTCGTGATCGACCACCTGAAGCTGCCGGAGTGGATCGTCGCTCGCCAGCCCGAACAATCCGACCTGCTCGGCGAAGCCGCCCGGGAATCTCTCCTCGCCCGGGGCGTGATGTGGCCCGCCGCGATCCACACCCACGGCCCGCTCTACGGCCAGCTCTCCCCCGGCTCGCTCATGACCGGGGAGGGCGGCGACGCGACCCTCGGCCTGCGCCGGGGCACCGCACTCACCGTGCTCCGTCATGGCCGTCGCCCCTCGCGCGCTCTCCTGACCACAGCGGCGCGCGAGCTGTTGCCGCGCCGTGCCCGAGACTGGCTCCTGCGACGCGACCAGCCCGTCGGACTACACGACCGCTGGCTGCGCGCCGCTGCGCTCGCCGAGCACGAACGGCGGATGAGCGAGGACATCGTCGCCGAGCCCCTGCGCTACGACGAAGGCACGTGGTTCATCTCGCGCCGGCGGGCGTTCGCGACCCTCGTGCACAACCAGGCGGCCCACGCCACCGCGTACGGGCTGGCCCCCTTCGACCCCCTCCTCGACCACGGCTTCCTCGCCGCACTCGCCCGCTCCGGCGGCCGCTGGGGCTACAACGGCCGGACCGCGACGATGCAGGCGCTCTTCGCCGACGTGCTGCCGCGGGCGGTCATCGCGAGGAGCACGAAGGCGAGCTTCAACCACGCCTACCGGGGATCGGGCACCATCGAATTCGCACGGGATTGGGACGGCTCCGGCGTCGACACGGATCTCGTCGACGCCGAGCGACTCCGCGAGGTGTGGCTCTCCGACGAGCCCACGATGGCCACCGCGCTCCTGCTGCACAGCGCCTGGCTCGCCTCGCAGGGGACGCCGTGACGAGGCCCGGCCGCGCCAGGCGGCTCGCCGTCGAGATGCCGGCGACGCTGGCTGCGCTGGTGGTGGCGTGCGTCGTCGAGGTCGGGTTGCGGGCCACCAAGCTCCAGCGCCTCGCGCGCTTCCTCGGCACGCCGCTCGCCCTCGGGGACACATCGCCAGGGTCGACGGCCGCCCGGCGCGCCGCACTCCCCGCGTCCGCAACGCGCCAGGTCAGCGCCACCCGTCGGGTGCTCCGGCACTGGCCCTTCGGCGACACCTGCCTCCGCCAGGCCCTCATCTCCGGGCAGCGGTTGCGCCGGCTCGGCCCGGAGCTCCACGTCGGGGTCGCGAAGATCGACGGCGAGATCCGCGCGCACGCCTGGCTCGAGATCGACGGTGCCATCCTCGACCCTCGCTATGCCGCCACCAGCTACCAAACCCTCGCCCAGCCACCCGGAGGAC
>JAAYZP010000065.1 GCA_012514785.1 Propionibacterium sp.
AAGCCCTCCATGTCCACGAGCCGGCACCGCGCGAGCGCAGCCTCCCGCTCGGGCCCGCCGGCGACGAACGAATCGCCCGTGCCCAGCACGGGGCCGTCGCCGCCCAGCTCGATGCGTTCGTCGGGGGTGAGGCCGGCGGCGCGGATCTGGTCGGGGTTGAGGTCGCGGTTGACCACCGCCGAGGGGCGCTGGATGCCGACCAGCGAGTCGTCGAGCGTGCCGACGGAGCCGAGGTTCACCACGCGGCTGGGCCGGTGTTCGAGGATGGCGCGCGTCGTCGCCACCGCCGCCTGCGCCATCCCGACGCCGGTCAGTACCAGGGGCACATCGTCGGGGAGGTACGTGGCCTCCTGGGAAGCGGCAACGACGACCAGATCACTCATGCGCCAGACGCTAGCAATATGCTGGAGGCACCGGGGGACCGCCCGCATGGCAACTGCCAGGGCACTTCGTGGCAACATCCACGGACGGCCGGGCGGCAACCTAGGCTCAGAAGCAGATTTCCCTTAACGTCAAGGAGCACCACATGAGCACACCCACCCAGGACCTCACCGCAGCAGGCGTCAGCATCTGGCTCGACGACCTCTCCCGCCAGCGCATCACCTCCGGCAACCTCGTCGAGTTGATCGAATCCCACAGCGTGCGCGGTGTCACCACCAACCCGACGATCTTCGCCGCCGCACTCTCGGGTGAGGGCTACGAGGACCAGGTGACCGAACTCGCCAAGGCCGGCGCCTCCGTCGACGACGCCATCACCGAGATGACCACCGACGACGTCCGCGACGCCTGCGACGTGTTCCGCCCGCTGTACGACGAGTCGAACGGCGTCGACGGCCGCGTCTCGATCGAGGTCTCCCCGGAGCTCGCCCACGAGACCGAGGCCACCATCACCCAGGCGAAGGAACTGTACGCGAAGGTCGACCGGGAGAACGTCCTCATCAAGATCCCCGCGACGCTCGAGGGCCTGCCGGCCATCACCGAGACCATCGGCGCCGGCATCTCGGTCAACGTCACCCTGATCTTCTCGCTCGAGCGCTACGACGCCGTCATCGACGCGTACCTCGCCGGCCTGGAGCAGGCCAAGGCCAACGGCCACGACCTCTCCAAGATCCACTCCGTCGCATCCTTCTTCGTGTCCCGCGTGGACACCGAGGTGGACAAGCGCCTCGGCGACAACGCCGAGCTCAAGTCGAAGGCCGGCGTCGCGAACGCCCGCCTCGCCTACGAGCTCTACGAGCAGAAGTTCGCTTCGGACCGCGCGAAGGCCCTCACCGACGCCGGCGCCAACGTGCAGCGCCCGCTCTGGGCCTCCACCGGTGTGAAGGACCCGGCGCTGCCCGACACGCTCTACGTCGTCGAGCTCGTCGCCCCCGGCACCGTCAACACGATGCCGGAGAACACGCTGAACGCGACGCTGGACCACGCCGAGGTGCGCGGTGACACGATCACCGGCAACTACGCCGAGTCCAAGAAGGTCTTCGAGGACCTCGCCGCCGCCGGCATCGACTTCGGCGACGTGACCGCCGTCCTCGAGCGCGAGGGCGTCGAGAAGTTCGCCGCCTCCTGGCGCGACCTGCAGAAGTCCGTCGAGGACACGCTGAACGCGCACAAGGCCTGATTCTCGGCCCGACAACGCACTTGCCGTGCAGTTTCCCACCATCTGAGGTGGGAAACTGCACGGCAAGTTTGTGTCTAGCGGCGCTTGCTGGCCTCGGCCCAGAGGTCGCGCACGATGTCGCCGGCGTGGGCCTCGCGTGCCTCGCGCCAGCCGGTGCCCGCCCAGAGGGCCAGGGCGTCGGGGTCGCCCGCGGCGGCCGCCGCACGACGGATCGGCAGCGTCATTGAGTACACCGACGGGTAGGCCGCGGGGGCGACGTCGTGGAAGCGCTCGACGAACGCGTTGGCGAGGCTGCGCGCGAACCGGCCCGTGAACGCGCGGGTGGGGATGGTCTCGACGTAGCGACGCTCGGCCAGTGCCGCCCGGTACGCCGGGGCGGTGCCCGCCTCCGGCGTGAGCAGGAAGGCGGTGCCCAGCTGGGCGGCGAAGGCGCCGGCGTCCAGCACGCCGCGGATCGCGGCCCCGGTCATCAGCCCGCCGGCCGCCACCATGGGCAGGTCGACGGCGGAGCGCACCTCCGCCAGCAGCTCGACCAGGGGCGTGTTGCCCGGGACGGCCGCCGTCGTGAACGTGCCGCGGTGCCCACCGGCCTCCGGCCCCTGCACGATCAGCCCGTCGACGCCGGCCGCCGCCGCGCGCTTGGCCTCGTCGGCGTTCGTGACGGTCACCATCACGCAGGTCCCCACCCCTTGCCACCGCTCGACGACCTGCTCGTTGGGGGTGCCGAACGTGCACGAGATCACCGGTACCGGCTTCTCGACGAGCAGCTCCGCCTTGGCGGTCCAGTCGTCGCGGTCGTGCGCCGCAGGGCCCACCTCGACGCCCAACTCCTCGGCCAGCGGCGCGAGCGCCTCGCGGAACGTGGTCAGCGCCGCGTCCACCTTCGGGCTGAAGGGGCTGTCGTCGGGGAGGAACACGTTGACGCCGAAGAGCACCTTGGCCGACTGCGCCACCATGTCGTGCGCCAGGCCCTCCGCGCTGAGGTAGCCGCCCGCCACGAACCCGACGCCGCCGGCGCCGCCCACGGCGCCGACCAGTTCGGGTGTGGTGACACCGCCGGCCATGGGTGCGGCGATGATCGGGATTTCGAGTGATTGCAGCGAGAACACGTGCGCTCCTTCGTCCGTCTACTTGCATTGTCGGATGAATCGGCGCCCTCCGCAGCCCAACCGGGAGTTTCCCCCTCGGGTGGACGCGACGTCGGGCTGGGATCGTCGCTACTGCCGGCCGGTCTCCGCCCAGCGCACCAAGGCGTCGCGGATGTGGTCGGGGGTGAGCATCAGCACCGGGCGCAACTCCTCCCAACCGGGCATCTTCACCCGGGCGCCGAAGCTCGCGTGGGCGCGGTCGATGTCGGTCATGTGGGGCTCGTAGTCCGGGCGTTCCTCGGAGACGAAGGAGAGGTGGTAGAGCCACAGCGACCCGTCGGCCTCGCGGTGCAGGAAGGAAGCCTGGAGCGGCGCACGTTCGGCGGGCAGGGTGGCGACGGCCTCGTCGAGGCGGTCGTTCAGCATCCGCATCCACGCTTCGGCCTCGGCCTCCTGGCCCGGGATGATCTTCGCCCTGCTGAGTTCGAGTCGGGTCCCGGCCGGCACCGATGCCGGCATGGGGCGGGACTCGTCGGGCGGCCCCGGGCGAAACGGTATGTCACGCATCACCGCAGCTTAGGGCAGTGGGAGTTCACTGCGACTAGGCGTCTCGCAAGGCACTAAGGGGTAAGATCGGAAGAGTGAAGCGCGCGGAGTAGGGGTTGTGGATCATCATGAGGATCGGGACTTGGAATGTGAACTACCAGGGCGTCCTCGGCTCGGGGAGGCTCGGCACCCATGCGCACGAAACCGGCATCGACCTCATGCTGCTGCAGGCCGCTGACCCCGACGCACTGGCCAACTTCATCACCCACGCCGGCCTCGACTGGGTCGTCACCGCCTGGGACGCCGGTGCCCCTGCGCTCACGACGCCGGGTCGTCGACGCGTGGCCGCAGTCGCGGGGCGGGGCCCGAGGCCCACGAGCATCGGCTACCTGCGGGACCTGGACCGCCCCGAGCGGATGATGTTCGCGACGATCGGCTCCGGCCCGGGCAGCTTCACCGTCGCCTCGTACCACGCGCCGTCGGGTCCGGAAGCGGGCATCAGCAAGGTCGACGGCGCGCACATCCTCCTGGACTGGGTGCAGTCCGTCGACGGGCCGCTCATCCTCGGGGCCGACGCGAACACCCCCAAGCTCGACCACCCCGATCCCGACAAGGCGCGCACCCACTGGCAGACGGGGATCCGGAAGCTCTCGGGCCGTCCGGGCGACGACGTCATGTTCGGCGGGCGCCCGGAGCACGACCTCGAGGATGCCTACCGCCGCTACCTGAGCCAGAACCCCGGCCTGCTGCAGAGCGTCGCGCTGGAGAGGCCGCGCGGGCCGCTGGCGGTCTCGCACCGCACCGGGCGACGACTCGGCAGTGCCGTGAAGCTCCGCCGCTACGACGCGCTGTGGATCAGTCGGGATTTCGACGTCCAGCGCGTGGACTACGACCTGGAGAGCGCGACGCGGGCGGGCTCGGACCACGCGCTCGTGAAGGTCGACCTCACCTGGGACCATGAGTGATCCTGCGGTGACGGCGGCCGACGTCGTGCAGGCCTACCTGGCCGATCAGGTGGGGGTCATCCTCGCCCGGCGCGGCGAACTCCGCGACGGCGCATCGGATTCCGTGCACAAGTCGCGGGTGGCGACGAGGCGGCTCCGCAGCACGCTGCGCACCTTCCGGCGCCTGTTTCGCCGCGAGGTGACCGATCCGTTGCGCGACGACGTGCGCTGGCTCGCCCGCGCGCTGGGTGGGGCGCGCGACGTCGACGTCATGGGCGGGCGGATCCTCGCGGCCGTGGACGGGTTGGACGAGGGGTTGGTCGTCGGCGACGCGCGGGCGCGGATGACCACGACGCTGGAGGTGCGCCGGGCGGAGGCGTTGGCGTCGCTGGGGGAGGTGCTGGATTCGGAGCGCTACGCGGACCTCATCGGGCGCCTCGAGGAGTTGGCCGAGCGGCCCCCGTGGCGGGGGCGGGCGTCGAAGCCGGCGGGCGCGGTGCTGCCGCGGAAGCTGGAGCGCGCGGTCGGGCGGGTGGATCGGGCGTGGGAGGCCGCGGGGCGAACCGACGCCGACGAGTCCCTGCACCTGCTGCACGAGACCCGGAAGCGGGCGAAAGCGGTGCGGTACGGGTGCGAGCTGCTGGTGCCGGTGGGCGGGAAGCGGGCCGGGAATGCCGTCGCGGCGTGGGAGCGAGTCACCGAAGAGTTCGGCGAGCTGCAGGACGCGTCCGTCGCGCTCACGTGGCTGCGCGAGATCGAGCCGCGGTTCACCGGCGGCGTGGTCGCGGGCCTCGAGCTGGCGGAGCGGGAGCGGTTGCGGCACCACCTGCCCGACCCGCAGGGCAGGCCGGCGCGCGTCGTCGCCCGTCTCGTCGAGAAGCTCGCATAGCGCCGACAAGGACACACGTAGCGGCTAGCTTGGGCGCATGGACCGGTTCGAGCTGACCTACGGCGCCGTGCGGCGGATGCTCGTCGCGCTGCCGACCCTGCTGTTCGTGGCGTCGCTGCTGATGGCGGTGCAGTCGCGCGGGCTCGAGTCGTCGATCAGCGCCTACTACGGCGGTCCGCTGCGCGACCTCTTCGTGGGGGTGCTCATCGCCACCGCAGTGTGCTTGCTCGCGTACCGGGGTGAGTCGCTGGTGGAGCGCTACAACCTGCAGGGCGCGGCCGTGTACCTGCTCGTCGTGGCACTGGTGCCCACCGGCCTGGGGCAGATCCTCGACGACCTGCGCACCAATTTCGTGCTCTCCCCCGACGGCGTCAGCCCCGACGAGTACGTGTGGGCGCTGCGGATCAGCGTCACGCTGGTGGTGGCGCTGTGCGCGCTCGTGTTCTGGCGACGGTTCCGCAGCGGCGCGCTGCGGGCCGGGGACGGGTGGGCGCGGGCGTTCATCGTCGTTACGTTGGGGGTGCTGGCCGCCTTCCTCGTGTTCATGCTGTGGCAGTTGTGGGTGCCGTCGGTGGGCGAGGTGCGGCTGGGCGGCGTCGAGTTGCTGGGCCGGCAGTTCACCATCCACGACATCGCGGCGATCCTGTTCGTCTGCGCGCTGGTGGTGGCGGTGTGGAGCCACGGCTGGCCCCACGCGTCCGCCCGCCGCGAGGGGAGCCTGGCCAGCCACGACGAGGTGCGCGTGCAGGCCCGCTACCGCTGGATCGCGGCCGCCATGGTGCTGGGGCCGGTGGGGATCTGGGCAGCGAGCTCGCTGTGGTTGCCGGGGTACTTCGTGCTGCTCGTCGAGTGGTGGGAGATCGCCTTCTTCAGCGCCTTCTGGGTGCTGGAGACGCGACGGCTCGGTACGGGCCAGCCGGCGCCCGGGGTCAGGCGTTCTCGATAGCGTCCGCCAGCGCGCCCAGGATGAGCTTGACGGAGCCCGGGTTGGCGTTGGGTCCCATGAGCCCGATGCGCCACACCGTCGAGGCGAACTGCTTCACACCGGCGCCGAGCTCGATGTTGTAGCGCTCGAGGAGGTAGGCGCGGACCTTGGCCGAGTCGACGACGTCGGGCACCTTCACCGTCGTGAGGTCGGGGAGTCGGTAGCCCTCGGCCGCGAACAGCTCCAGGCCCATGGCCTCCAGGCCGGCCTGGAGTTCGTCGCCGGCCTCCTGGTGGCGGCGCTGCACGTTCTCCAGGCCCTCGGCGAGGATGCGCTGCAGCCCGGCGTGCAGGGAGGCGACCATCCCCGTCGGTGCGGTGTGGTGGTAGGTGCGCTGCGCGCCGGTGGCCTCGCCGACGTAGCCGCCCAGCATGCCGAGGTCCAGGTACCAGGAGCGCGGCTTCTCGACGCGGCGCTCCCAGGCGCGGTCGTTGATGGTGAAGGGTGCGAGCCCCGGCGCGACGCCGAGGCACTTCTGGGTGCCGGCGTAGCCGATGTCGATGCCCCACTCGTCGGCGAGCAGCTCGATGCCGCCGATGGCGGTGACGGCGTCGACGAGCAGCAGCGCGTCGCCCTTCCGCTCGCCGATGGCCTTGATGTCGGAGCGCACGCCGGTGGAGGTCTCGGCGTGGACGACTGCGATGATCTTGGGGTTCGGGTGGGCGGAGGTGATGACGTCGGGGTCGACGGGCTGGCCCCACTCGAAGTCGACGCGCACCACCTCGGCGCCGCAGCGCTCGGCGAGGTCGCACATGCGCTCGCCGAAGAGGCCGTTGACGCCGATGACGACGACGTCGCCGGGCTCCACCATGTTGACGAACGCGGCCTCCATGCCGCCGGAGCCGGTGGCCGACAGCGGGAGGGTGCGGGCGTTGCTGGTGCCCCACATCGCGCGGAGCCCCTCGCAGGTCTCGTCCATGAGTTCGAGGAAGGCGGGGTCGAGGTGGCCGAGCAGGGGGCGGCCGAGGGCGACGGTGGCTTCGGGGTACGGGTTGCAGGGCCCGGGACCGAACAGGTGCCGGGCCGTCATCACTGACTGATTCATGGAGTCACTTTCCCACATCGCGGGCCGCGTCCGGCGCTGGCGACACGATTGCGCCGCCAGCCCGACCGGGTGCGAGTCGAGCTGCTCGGCTGATCCATGACCGTTATCGACCGAGCGTGGCCAGCCGCGCGGAGGCGGCCACGGCCGGATCGGCATGCGCGGTCGAAAACGGTCACTGCGCTCCGGAACCGACGAGGCGTCAGCCCATCGCCTTGACGAACGCG
>JAAYZP010000512.1 GCA_012514785.1 Propionibacterium sp.
CCAGAATGGGCTGTCCCAGGTGCCGGTGGAGTTGATCAGGAAGCGGGTTCGCCAGAGCCGGTCACCCGCGCGGACGGCGAGATCGCCGTCGGGTTCGGACGTGACGCGCTCGACCTTGGCGGGGCGGATCACGGGCAGGTCGAACTTGGCTTCGTACTCGCCGTAGTACCGGCTGACGACGTCGGACGAGGGCTCTTCGGGGTCCGGGGTGCCGAGTGGGTACTGGGGGAGATCGTGGATGCCGTGGGCCTTGCCGAGTGTCAGCGACGGCCAACGGTGCCGCCACGCGCCGCCCGGGCCGTCGTTGGCGTCGAGCATGACGAAGTCCTCGTGAGGGCGGAGGCCGCGTCGTCGGAGATGGAAGCCTGCGGAGAGCCCGGCCTGTCCGGCGCCGATGATGACGGCGTCGAGCAGCGGTGAACGATCAATCCCAGCACTCATACCTGCACAACGCTGTTGAAGTCTCAACTATTCCGGGAGTGGGTGGAAGCGCTGGTTAGCGTTCGCCACCACGCCTGCGCTATGCTGAGCGACGGCTCTTGAGCCACCGGGGTGTGGCGCAGCTTGGTAGCGCGCGTCGTTCGGGACGACGAGGCCGCAGGTTCGAATCCTGTCACCCCGACCAGCCAAACCCTGGGACATCACAGATGCCCGGGGTTTCTTGCTCCCAGCGTTTCTCAAGAAAAGATGGATCAAGGTTATGGACCGCAGACGGTCCGTAACCTTGATCCATCTTGTGCATCAGGCCGTGCTGGTCAGCGTGAGGAGGCTGACCTCCGGGCGGCACGCGAAGCGGAACGGCGCGAACGGCGATGTGCCGACACCAGCGGAGACGTGCAGGTGGGTGGTGCGGCCGTCGGCGGTGTGGGTGCTGACGCCCTTGACGCGCCCCGTGTCGAGGTCGCAGTTGGTGGTCAGCGCGCCGTACCCGGGCACGCAGACCTGGCCGCCATGCGTATGGCCGGCCAGGATCAGGTCGGTGCCGTCGGCGGTCATCGCGTCGAGCAGGCGCAGGTAGGGCGCATGGGTGACACCGATCGAGAGGTCGACGTCGTCCGACGGCGGGCCAGCGACGCTGGTGTAGTCGTCCTGGTCGAGGTGCGCGTCGTCGGTGCCCCGGAACTCGATGAGGTAGCCGCCGACCTCCATGATGTGGCGACGATGCGTCAGGTCCACCCAGTCGTTGTCCTCGAACCGGCTCCTGAGCAGGTCGGTCGGCAGCGGGGGAGGCTCCTGGCCGGCGGGCATCGTCGAGCGGCGATGGCGGACGTAGCTCAGCGGGTTCTTGAAGCGTGGCCCGTAGTAGTCGTTCGAGCCGAACACGAACACGCCCGGCTTGAACCGCAGCCAGCCCCACATCACGTGCAGGGCATGGATCGCCTCCGGGGAGGCGATGTTGTCACCGGTGTTGACGATCAGATCCGGCTCGAGCTCCGACAGCGAGCGGATGAACTGCAGCTTGCGGTGCTGGGTCGGCAGCAGATGGAAGTCCGACACGTGCAGCACCTTGAGATCCCGGCCGCCGGGCGGCAGGACCGGCAGCGTGAAGCGCCGCACCGTGAACAGCTGCGCCTCGACGAGCCCCCACGTGAAGCAGGCCGCACCGATGCCGGCGACGACGCCCGCTGCTTTAGCCAGCGAGCGGATCAATCGTCGTCGCCGTCGTCGTCACCGCCGTCGTCGTCACCGCCGTTGTCGCTGGGCGGTGGAGCCGGCGTGGTCGGTGTCGGCGCAGGAGTGCTGGGAGCCGGCGTCGGGTCCGGGGTCGGCTCCGGCGGGGG
>JAAYZP010000513.1 GCA_012514785.1 Propionibacterium sp.
CCCCTCGGCCGCCGCGCACACCGCGCCAAGACCGCCGGCTACTGGCACGCCGAACCCGTCACACCCGGCACCATCCGATGGCGCAGCCCACTCGGCTACCGCTACGAAGTCTCCGCCACCGGCACCCGACGCCTCGAGTAACGTTCTCCACGTTCCTCCGTGGACTTAGCCACCGAAGACGGTGGTCAACTCCACGGCAGCCTCCGCCTCTGTCCGGGGGCGCGGCACGGTTTCGACTCTTCAAAGTTCGCCGAGGGTCATTCAGCACCCCGGTCGACCGACACCGCCTCGATGAACGACTGGTCGTCCGACTGCGCATTAGCACGGGCAACCGCGTGGGCCGGGTCCTTCACGGAGCTGGCCCGCACGTGCAGCTGGGGCTCGAGCACCATGCGCGCCGCCGAGGCCGCGTTGCCGCCGTGACGTCCGAGCAGGATCTGCGCGGCCCACAGCCCCAGCTGGTCGGCCGGCTGCTCGATGACGGTCACGGGCGGATCCCCAGCAGGTAGCCGAGGTCGAGCGCGTGGGCCCACCACTGGCCGATCAGTTGGTCGGCCAGGCACCCGTCCCCCCACTGGTCGCGGTCGCTGAGGTCGGGGTCGGGGATCTGCACGTAGTAGCCGTCGCGGAAGCACACCTCGTCGACGGCGCGGCTCGCCACCTCGAACCAGGCCCGCCACCGGACGGCGCGGGCGTCGTCGCCGATGCGCCGGGCCAGCTCCTCCGCGGCGCGCAGCGCGGCAAGTCAGTACGTGCCCATGTACGTGTTGGCGCCGTTCAGGCCCCCTTCGTGCGTGCTGGGCTGCACGTCGTGGAGGATGCCGGTGCCCTCCGGGTCCCACGTGCGCGCCACGTGGTCCATCAGCCGGCAGATCCGCTCCCAGCGCAGCCGCACCCAGTCGAGGCCGAGGGCGCCGCGGCGCAGCTCGCGGAACACCTTCAGCACGGCCCCGCACATGCCGTCGAGCGCCGGCCACTCCGGCCCGCCGACGGGCCCGTCGCCCAGCTGGCGGAGGTAGGCGGGCAGGTAGACGCGGTGCGGTAGCGCGCCGGAGTCCGCCAGCGTGTCCGGCGTGGCCCTGGCCCCGGTGATCTCCTCTACGAGCACGGCCGGGGACACCGGCGCGGTCTCGTCGGCCCCGGCATGCAGCGCGGCCAGCCCCAGCAGGAGTCCAGTCGCCGTGGGTCGTTTCGGCTCCGCCTCCATCGGCGAATGGCGGCCAGACGCCGCTTCACTGTCCGATATGCCACGGCGGACAGTGGCAGATCACACAGTCAACTAGGCGAGCGCCTCGAACAACTCCGGGCTGATCACGACCTCAGGGGTGAACCCCTCGACGGTGTGCCTCAGCGACCGCAGCACGGCGGCCGCCACGTCGAACCGTCCCCGGCCCATGCCGTCGGACATCTTGATCGCGACGCCGGTCCCGTCGGGCAGCCCGACGGCGATGATGCCCTCGGCGCCGACCTTCGCCACGAGTCCCGGGACCGAGCGGTGGAACGCGACGGCAGGGTCGTGGGTGCCGGCGGTGTACTCGGGGAACTCCCGGTAGGCGTCGGCGACGCGCCTCGCAGCACCGTCGGAAGCCGCGGCCCAGCGACCGTACGCGCGGGCGAGCCCCGGGAGCGTCGATACGAACGCGGGGGCCGTGCAGCCGTCGACGACCGGCTCGCCCTCGATGCTGCAGTCGTCCTCGATGACGCCGCGGATCGCCTGCTGCAGCGGGTGTTCGAGCTCCCTGTAGCCCTCCCGGTCCCAGCCCGCGCGCACGCAGGTGCGCAACATGGCCGCGTGCTTGCCGGAGCAGTTGTGCGCCACCGGCTCCATCCCACGGCCGGCCCGGATCCAGTCGATGCGGGCGATCTCGTCGATCGGGTAGTCGGCGGTGTTGACGAGGTCGGCGGCGCTGAGCCCCGCCCCGTCGAGGATGCGGGCGGCGCCGTCGACGTGGATCGGCTCCCCCATGTGTGATGCGGCGGCGAGCGCCAGGTCGGCGCCGTCCAGGTCGAGGCCGTGCTCCAGCATCGCGATGGCCTGGAACGGCTTCAGCGCGGAGCGTGGCAGCGTCGGGAAGTCGAGGTTGCCGAGCCCCAACCGCACGGAGCCATCCGGGTCGGTCACGACGATGCGAGCGCGGTGGTGCGACTCCGGCGCCCACCCGCGGTACACGATGCCTACTTCAAGATCCTGCATGCACCCAGCTTAGTGCCGCGACGCCGCGCGCGGGCGGCACTAGGCTGCGGCCATGCACAAGTACCAACGGCTTCAGGCCACCGGCGTGAAGGCGACGGCCCACCGGCTCCAGGCGAGGATCGCCGCCAGGTTCCCGGGCCGCAACCTGGGCACCGTCGCCGGCGAGATCACCGAGGCGATCGACGAGATGGTACTCAGGCCCCACCCCCGCTTCTACCGCATCGCCCTCCGGCTCAGCAGGCTGGCGCTGCTCGGGGTGCTCGTGCTCGGGCTGCTGGCGTTCGGCCTGCTGGTCGTCGCCGCCGGGACCGACCAGACCCCCAGCGTGTGGGAGTGGGTCGCGGTGGTGGAGTCGATGATCAACGACGTGGTGTTCGCGGGCATCGCCGTGTTCTTCCTCTGGCACCTGCCGGCGCGCATGCAGCGACGCCACGACCTCCGCTTACTCCACCGGCTCCGCTCACTGGCGCACATCATTGACATGCACCAACTCAGCAAGAACCCGGAGCGACTCTCCCCCGACTACCCCAAGACGGAGTTGTCGGTGGACCTGGGCATGGACCGTTACGAGCTGTGGAACTACCTCGACTACTGCTCGGAGATGCTTTCCCTCGTGGGCAAGGCCGCCGCCCTGCTGGCCGAGCAGACCAACGACCAGACGGTGCTCTCCACCGTCGAGGGGATCGAGGGACTGACCACCGGCATGAGCCGCAAGATCTGGCAGAAGATCTCGCTGCTGGAGGTGGA